>JACQYU010000010.1:0-3252 GCA_016208065.1 Candidatus Falkowiibacteriota bacterium
CCGCGTCAACATGTAAAATGATATTTAAGTCAGGCCGAGGAATGTTAAAAATTTCATACTCAAGCTGATAAAGCCAATCAAAAAAATGCTTTTTTTCAAGCAGGTTGGAAATTTTTCCTCCCTGGTGGCCCATGTTAGCGGTAACATAACGGTTGGAAATAACTATCTTACCCTCGGCTAACCAGGTTTTTATTTTAAAGCTGGCGTCATAACGGTCGCAGGCGTAAAAAATAGAAGCCTGATACGGCCCGACTTCTTCCGGCGAGCCGTATTTTCCGCTTAAATATTCTTCAACCGGCCCGGCTGATTTAGTATTATATTGGGGAAAGTCGGCGATGGCCACGTTTAAACCGACCCGTTCCAGCCTTTGGGCAAGAAGCTGGGTTTGTGTGGCCTTGCCCGAGCCGTCAGTGCCGTCAATCACAATAAATTTTCCTTGATTTTTATTCATAATTTTTCCCCCTGATAAGGGGGAATTAAAGGGGGTTTGTTTTTTACGCGGAATAACCCCCCCTAACCCTCCCTTGCCAGGGAGGGAATAATATAATAAAGGAGCGCTTTTAAAGCACTCCTCCTTGATATTATCTTCTCATTATAATTTAGCCGTTTAAAATGATTTGGTCAACCTGTTTATGTAATTCTTTTAAGACGCCATCGTTATTGATTTCAAAATCAGCCTGCTTCATAACTTTTGGGATTTCATAATCGGACAGGCCTTTTAGGTCGCGTAAAAATCGTTGATAAGTTTTTTTATTGTCCCCGGGGTTTTCATTTCTCTTTATAAATCTTTCGTATCTGATTTTAGGGTCGCCGACGATTCTGACTAAAATAAAGCCGGGAATTTTTTTAAAAATATTTAATTCGGGCAGGCGGCGGATGCCATCAAAGACAATTAATTTGTTTTTATTTTTTTCCATGTCGCGCGCCAAGGTCTTTGACAATATGTCCTGGCCGAATTTTTTTCTTAGCCAATCGGATAAATTAGTCAGATTTTCCCTGGTTTGTTTTTCGTAAATCCGGTCTAAGATATCACGCAAAATGCTAGAGTAGCGGTAAGAGCCGGCTTTGTATTTTTTTACCAAATAATCAACTGCCGCGCCTTTTCCGCAAGCGATTTCTCCGACTAAGCCGATGATGATTTTTTTTGTTTTAGCGAATGGGCGATTAAGCAATTTTCAGCAATAAAATTTTTATCTTTGGTTAAAACAATGTTAACTCGGCTAGGCAATGCCAAATCACTCATGGAATGAAAAGTATTTTCACCCATAATAACCACGTGCCCGGTGGTAATATCTTTAAAATGCTTCATGTCGTCGGGGATGTCATAAAGCAATTTGTTTTTAAAACCGATAGCGCGGTTTTTCGCGATGATGCAGATAATGGAGATCATTTTTTTATTGGTTAGGCGCTTTGCAGTGGCTTGATATTTTTTCATCAAAGCCTCCGATAGTGGCGATTTCGGCCTTAAGGGCCGGATGCGCTTGATAATTTTCTAAAATAATATCTTCGTATTTAAAATCGTCAATATTTTTTATTTCCGGATTAAGCTTTACGGTCGGGAAGGGGAATGGTTTTCGCCCCGTCTGTTCTTTAACTTGGTCAAAATGGTTTGAATAAAGGTGTACATCGCCGAAAGTATGGACAAACTCCCCCGGCTCTATGCCTGTTATACCGGAAATCATAAGCAAGAGCAGGGCGTAGCTGGCGATATTAAAGGGCACGCCAAGAAATAAATCGGCGCTTCTTTGGTAAAGCCCTAAATTTAGCTTATCGTCGGCAACTTGGAATTGGAACATAGTATGGCAAAACGGGGGAACATGGGATTTTTGTCCAGCCGAAGCCATGGCATAAATAAAATCAGGATTCCAGGCGGAAACAACATATGATTTTCGGTAGGGCTTTTCTTTTAAGCCGTTGATTACCCAGCCGAGCTGATCAATCTCCCGCCCGTCTTTAGCCGGCCAGCGGCGCCACATCCTTCCGTAAATTGTGATTAAATCTCCCCATCTTTGCACGAATGGATCGCCAGCGGGAAGCTCCTCCATTTTTTTTATAAAATCTTCTTGGCTCATGTCTTTTTCCGGATCATTTTCCTTGGCCCACATTGAATAATGTTTCCAGGACCATTCATCCCAAATATGGTTATTTTGGTCGAGCAAAGGCTTGATATTTGAACTGCCGGAAAGAAACCATAACAATTCAGTCACTAGGCCGCGCCAGAATGTTTTTTTTGTGGTAAGCAGGGGAAACCCCTCTGATAGGTTAAAACGGATCTGGCGGCCGAAGACAGAGCGGATAAAAGGAGGTTCTTTCCCATCTTTTTTATAGCGGTCCAAAACCACCTCGTTAAAAAATAATTTTTTATCCGAGCCATTATCCATGATATCTTTAAGCAGATTTAAATATTGGTATTCGGGATGGATTTTATCTGGCATAAATTTATAATTAATTATTTGCTTCTTTCCGGTCCGTTAAATATTCTTCGGTTTTTGCCAATAGCCGCTTAAGCATTTTTTTGCCCGATTTTGTTTTTATATATTTCATCCTTTTTTTGAAAGTGGTATTAAGAAACAGTTCGGTATTTTTTTTATCATAGCTCGGCGGGCAATTATGCCAATCAATTTGCGCCAAACCGTCAGCCTCAAAGATTAATTGCCGGTCAAATTTTTTAATATTATCATGCTTATTATGATTTTTTATCAAATAGGCGATTCTTTCTATCTCCGGCTTTTTAAAATATTTAATTTTTGTTAAATATTTTTTGGCTAATTTTGCTCCTGCCGCGCCATGATCCTTTTTTTTCTTTAGTTCCATGCATTGTTTATGGCTAAAACCCAAGGGTAATTCTTCGTAGCCGGCATCATGAAAATAAATCGCGGGAATTAATGTTTTTTCATCGCCGCCTTCAAATTTAATCAATTTTTTCATCCATTTTACGGCGCAAAGAGTATGCCGGATATCCCAGCCGGTCCGCCCGATTTTTAATAATTTTAAGGCTTGCTTTTTAATTTTGGCTTCAATTTTTTTATCAAGCTTCATTTTTTTAAACTTGCGTTTCTTTTCCGTCCGTAGCGACGCGGCCGCCTTGCCATTGGCCGCGGTACTCATTGCCTTGGCCTAAAACTTCATGGAAAGTTATATGTGCGATGCGCGCGCCGAACGATATTTTAATATTTGATTTGCCTAAATTTTTTAAGCCGAAAGTAAGTTCGCCCGAGTAGCCGGGCTGGACTATGCCGTTAAATAGGCCTA
>JACQYU010000010.1:3369-13062 GCA_016208065.1 Candidatus Falkowiibacteriota bacterium
ATAGGCCTAAGCCGGAGCGGAACATGGTCGTGCGCGGAAAAATTATGCCGGATAAGATAACCGGCAAATTGACTTTTTCCATGGTTTTTACCAAATAATATTTATCAGGCTCAAAAATAAAAAAATTTTCAGCTTCCGGTTTAGAAAAATCACAGTTGCCGGCTAATTTTATTTTTGGCGTGTCGCGCTCCTCAACGCCTAAAAAGCCGTCGCCTTCAAGCTCGTAAACTTCGCCTAAGCGCAAATCAAAGCCCGCGCCTTCGGGATTATTCATTTCCCGGCCGCAAAGGTTTTCCACCAACTTTATCTCTTTAACCAATTCATGCAATTTTTGTATGCCTAAAATCATATATAAATATTTCCGGTATATTGCCTGATTTTTATGCCTTTTTTTTCAGCCAGTTCCCATATCTCATTTTCTTTTTCTTCTTCTTTGCCGCCCTCTTTTATCCTTTTATATTCTTCAAAATAAATTATTTCCATGATGCCGGCGTTATTTAAAATTTTCATGCAGTCATAGCAGGGCAGCAAGCTGGCGTACATGGTGGCGCCGCGCAATCTTCTTGTGTCCTGGGCGTTGACGATGCCGTTCATTTCCGCGTGGGCGCCGCGGCAGCGTTCTAATTTTTTAGTAATCGGGTTGCCGTCGACTTTGGCGCAGCCGATTTCAATGCAGTGATAATCGCCCTCAGTCGGGCCGTTATAGCCCATGGAAATTATGCGGTGGCTATCGTCAACGAAAACCACGCCGGTTTCATGGAATTTGCAGGTCGCCCGTTTGGCAATCAACAGGGCTAAATTCATAAAAGTCTCATCCCAGCCAAACCTTTTGGTTTTGGGATTTTTCAGGCTGACTCGGCTATGGGAAATATCGCAAGCATCGCATTCCGTCATATTATTTTTCTTTAAATAAGTTAAAGGGTTATATTATTTTAACAAATTAGGGAGAATAGGGCAAATTAAAAAACACCCCGCAAACACGGGGTGTTTTCGCTATGTAAGATTTAACTTTTTGTGGCTTGCTCCTTATTAATGAATTTTTTTATATCTTCCACCGCGCTCATCATTTGAGCCGGGAAAATGATAGTGGAATTTTTTTCAATGCTGATTTCGGCCAGAGTCTGGAGGTTTCGGAGTTGCAAGGCGATTGGATGCTCGGCCATAATGTCGGCGGCTTGGCCTAACTTTTCCGAAGCTAAAAGCTCGCCTTCGGCCGCGATTATTTTAGAGCGTTTTTCCCGTTCGGCTTCGGCCTGCTTAGCCATGGCGCGCTGCATGTTTTCCGGCAGTTCAATATCTTTTATCTCCACAAGCTCAACTACCACGCCCCAAGGCTCGGTATGGGCGTCTAAAACTATACGGATTTCTTTATTAATAGCGTCCCGTTCGGATAAAACTTCATCCAGCTGGAATCGGCCGACAATATTTCTAACCGTGGTTTGCGCTATCTGATCAATCGCCTGGCGGACATTTTCAATGGCCACAATGCTTTTTATGGCGTCAACGACTTTAAAATAAGCCACGGCCGAGATATCCACCGAAACATTATCTTTAGTAATGATTTTTTGCGGCGGAATCGGCATGGTCATGGTTCTAAAATCAACTTTGCGCATCCATTGAAAATAGGGGACGATCCAATTTAAGCCGGGATCTCTAACCGAGATAATTTTTCCCAGGAAAAATACCACGCCTTTTTCATACTGCTGGACCACTTTAAAGCCCGGCAGGATAATGAAAACAACGATGAAAAACAGAACATACAATAACGATGGCATAAATTTGAAGTTAGTTAATAATAGTTTAATATTAGCAGAAGATAATTAATAAAGCAATTTTAGCATGCCGTTGGAATAAAAGATTGGGCGGCTTGTAAATAAGCGGTTAATCAGTTAAAATTAAAGCTTAAATCAGTTATTGAAGAAAGTATATTTTACTGCGTATTACTAATAAGAGCTTAGACGAGAGAGCTTATGATTAATAATGAGCAAGCGCAAAAATTAAGCGACGGGGAGATCGTGCGGTTAAGCCTGGAAAATCGGGATTATTTTTTATTGGTTGTCAATCGCTATAAAGAAAAATTATCAAGATATGTCCGGCGGCTGTCTAATTTAAGCCTTGATGACGCGGAGGATTTATTGCAGGAAATTTTTTTAAAAGTTTATTTGAACCTCAATGATTTTGACGAAGATTTAAAATTTTCTTCCTGGATTTACGCGATCGCCCGCAACCAAACCATCAGCCATTACCGCAAGCTTAAAATAAGGGCCGAGGGGCACGCGATAGCGATTAATGATAAAAATTTTAAAGAAATCATGTTTGATTTTGATATTAAAAAAAACCTGGACATGAATTATTTAAAAGAAGATATTTTAAAAATTTTAGATAAGCTTGACGGGAAATACCGTGAAGTCTTAATACTGAAATTTTTTGAAGAAAAGGACTATCGGGAAATTTCCGATATTATTAAGCGGCCGATCGGCACGGTCGGCTCGCTGATGAATAAAGCCAAAATAGAGTTTAAGAAAAAATTAATTGAGCAGAATATTAAATTATAAATATATGGCCTTAGACAAAAATTTTGAGGAAGAATTACTTCATAAAATTGAAGCTGAAAAAATCCAGCCTAAGCCAAGATGGCGGTTTTTATTAAAAGATTATGTTATCTGGAGCATGGGTATTTTAGCGCTTTTTTTAGGGGCAATTTCCATGTCGCTGATATTTTATATGAGCCGTTATAATGATTTGGAAGTTTACGCCAGGTCCGGCGGCCGATTTTGGGAAAAATTGCTATTATTAATTCCGACTTTTTGGCTTATTTGTTTGGCTGTTTTTATTTTGGCAGTTGTTTATAATATTAAGCATACTAAGAAAGGCTATCGTTATCCGCTGTTTTTAATTGTATTGGGGATAATATCGGCCAGCGTAATTTTAGGAGGAATTTTTTACGCCGTCGGCTTCGGGGAAAAGATAGACGATAGTTTTAGCCGGCACGCGCCGTTTTACGACCGCTTGATTAATCCGCGGATTGATTTTTGGTCCCAGCCGGAAAATGGCCGGCTGATGGGCCTGATAATTTCGCGGGCCGATAATGATGTTTATATTTTAGCTAATAGAGAAATGGAAGAATGGAAAGTATTGACTAAGGATGCGAAGCAGGCGCCCGGCGCAGAGTTAAAAGTCGGCCGCCCGGCGCGCTTTATGGGAAAAGTTCAAGCTGAACGCGAATTTATCGCCGCTGAAATTTTACCGATGATGCCGGGCAAGGGTTTTTTTGAAAAAGGCGGATTTATGAAAAAAAAGTTTCCCGGCCCAATGCCGGAAGATATCAATCGTTTAAGCGATTGCCAAAAATATAACAAAACGCCGGATAAACTTTCTGAATTATTGGAAAAATATCCCGAACTAAAAAGCAATTTTACCGATGATTTGTTAAAAAATAAAGATAAAATCAAAGAAATAATAAAAAACGATCCGGATTTTATTAAAAATCTTGAATTATTAAAAATTGATCAGGCGGCGATAGAGCGGCTGCGGGAATAATTTTTTGAAGAATTTTTTTCTTTTTGCGTATTAGCTAATAGGGGATGGCCAAGCCCGAAGATTTCTAATTAAATTAATAATTTCTATCCGCTATATACCGCCTTGGATTATGGGGAATCCGGGCGGCTTATAGCTTTAGACAATAAAGCCATGAAAAAATCTTATATTATTTCCGGAGTAGCCGCTTTAGTAATCTTTGCCGCGGCCGCGAGCGCGGTTTCAATCGCTTCGGCGGCCGGCAATGCCAATGAAAATTTCAGCGGATTTTGGAAAAACAGGGGGCAAAATTCCAATAATTTGACCGTTGAGGAAAAAACAGCCAGGCAAGCCGAAATGCAAACTAGAATCACCGCGGTAAAAGCGGCTTTAGATGCCGGCGATTATAATGCCTGGGTTAAGGCTGTGGGTGAAAACGCGCCTATTTTAAAGCAAATTAATGCCAATAATTTTAATCGCTTTGTCGAGGCTCATAAACTGCAAGAGCAAGCTAATGGCATTAGGCAGGAATTAGGCGTTAGCCGAGGCGGTTGCTTAGGCGAAGGCGGCGGAGGCATGCATGGCTTCGGAAGATTACGGCAGTAAACTAAAATAATGGATATATATCATAAAATATATATAATAAAAAAAGAATGGCCCAATTTAAGCTTGGCCATTCTTTTAATATATAAGTATGACGCAAAGAATTTTTAGCGCTGTTAAAAAACATAAAATCGCCTGTTTAATCGCGCTGGTAATAATTATTAGCGGCGGCTATTATGGTTATAATAAATTTAAGAGCAGTAACGTTAAGCCAACTTATGTTACCGCGGCGGTTGAAAAAGGCACTTTAATCACCTCGGTTTCTTCAAGCGGCCAGATTTCCGCTTCCAATCAAGTTGATATTACGGCAAAAGTTTCAGGCGATATTATTAAGGTCGCGGCCGCTAGCGGACAGGAAGTAAAGGCGGGTGATTTAATCGCGCAGATTGACGCCAAAGACGCTTATAAAACGGTTAGGGATGCCCAGTCAAGCTTACAGAGCGCTCAATTATCTATGGATAAATTAAAACAGGCGGCTAGCATCAATTCTGTTTTGCAAGCCGAAAATTCGGTTGCGAGCGCTAAGGCCAGCCTGGAAAAGCTTAAATTATCCCAGCCGATTGATTATCAAAACGCCAAAGATTCTTTAGCCAACGCCCAGACTAATTTAGATAAAGCTTACAGCTACGCTTTTAATACCATCTCCAACGCTTTTTTAAATTTGCCCAATATAATTACTTCGTTAGATGATATTCTTAGACTTTAAAAATGCCAGCGTTTATTCAGCGCCTCAAGCCGTGGAAGATTTGCTGGCCAGAACTTTAACCGCCGCCAAAGCGATCGCTCAGGCGATTAAAAGCGAGAATAATTATTTAACCGTTTGGTCTGATGCCCGTTCTTTAAGAAATTGGGAGGTTTATTCTAAAATTACAACTTATAAAACCAGCTTGACGACTTACGCCGGACAGGCTAATACGGCTTCGTCAAATTTATTGTCAGCGCAGACGACTATTAAAACAAATAAAGACGCGATTAATACGGCTAATAATAATTTAAAAACGTTAACTCAAAATCAGCCATTGGATTTAGCCGCGGCTGAAAACAGCCTTAAAGAAAAGCAATTATCTTTAGCCGATCTTAAAGCCGGTACGGATCCGTTAGATATTAAATCGCAGGAGCTGTCGCTTCAACAAAAACGGAACGCGCTTTATGACGCGCAAACTGCTTTAGCCGACTATGCCATTAAAGCCCCTTTCGACGGCGTTATGGCTACGGTTGATGTAAAAGTCGGCGATTCAGCGTCAGGCGCCGTTGCTACGATTATGACTAAGCAGCGCATCGCGGAGATTTCTTTAAATGAGGTTGACGTGGCTAAAATAAAAATAGGCAATAAAGCGGCGCTTACTTTTGACGCGCTTGACGGCCTTGATATTAGCGGCCAAGTCGCGGAAATTGACGCCTTAGGTACGGTAACTCAAGGCGTGGTTACCTATAACGTGAAAATTGTTTTTGATACCCAGGATAGCCGAGTAAAATCCGGCATGAGCGTTAACGCCGCAATTATAACAGACGTTAAAACCGACGTTTTAATGGCGCCTAACTCGGCGGTTAAAACCGATGCTAGCGGCGATAGTTATATTCAAACTCTTGATTCTGCCGGCCGGCCGCAAAACATAACAATACAAATCGGGCTAACCAACGATACAAACACGGAAATTATCAGCGGCTTAAACGAAGGCGATAAAGTTGTAACTCAAACTATTAATACCGGCGCGGCCAAAACAACCGCATCGCAAACCGGCAATAGCGGAAGCATAAGGCTGCCGGGCATGGGCGGCGGCCGCTAAGGCAAAGGTTAATTTATTTAAGCCAAAGCCAATGATTGAATGCAAGAATATATATAAATCATATAATACCGGCGGCGCTTTAGCAGAAGTCTTAAAAGACGTTTCTTTTTCCATTAAAGACGGTGAATTTGTCGCCATTATCGGGCCGTCGGGTTCCGGCAAATCAACTTTGATGCATATTTTAGGCGCGCTTGATACGCCGACTTCGGGTAAATATTATCTTGGCGGTAAAGACGTTTCCGCCTTATCGGAAGATGAGCTGGCGAAAATAAGAAAAGAAAAGATCGGTTTTGTTTTTCAATCTTTTAATTTATTGTCCAGGGCGAGCGTGCTGCGCAATGTCATGCTGCCTTTAGTCTACGCGGAAATGCCGAAAGAGGAGCGCGAGGAAAAAGCCAAACAAGCTTTAATTCAAGCCGGGCTGGACGAATCGCATTTTAACCATCTTTCAAATCAGCTATCCGGCGGACAAATGCAAAGAGTAGCCATCGCCCGTTCGCTAGTAAATAATCCGGCGATAATTTTAGCGGATGAGCCGACCGGTAATTTAGATTCTAAAACCGGCGATATAGTTTTAGCAACTTTTCGAGGTTTAAACGCCAATGGCAGAACAATAATATTAATTACCCATGAGCAATACGTCGCCGAGCACGCGGATAGAATTATAATGATTAAGGATGGAATAATTGTGAGCGATAAAAAGAATGACCATAAGAGAATAAACGGCATAAAATAAAAATCTATGTTGATATCGGATTTATTTCAAGAAAGTTTTCTGGCTTTATCAAGCAATAAAATCAGGTCAAGTTTGACTATTTTAGGCATAGTTATCGGCGTGGCTTCGGTTATTGCCATGGTTTCAATCGGCCAAGGCTCCCAGAGTTCAATCCAATCAAGCATTCAATCAATCGGTTCAAATTTGATTATGGTTATGCCGGGCGCCCAGCGCGGTTTCGGCGGCGGCGCCAGTTCGGCTCGAGGCAGCGCCCAATCATTAAAGCAGGCTGACGCCGATGCTATTAAAGAAGAAGTTGCCTTGGTTAAAGCGGTTGCCCCTGATTTATCCCAAAGGTATCAAGTTACTGCCAAAGGAACCAATAGCAATACTTCGGTTGACGGCGTGACTGCCGCCTACGCCCAAGTTAGAAGCGTAAAAGTGGAGCAAGGCTTATTTATTACCGATCAAAATAATTCCAGTTTATCCAAGGTCGCGGTCATCGGGCCGACAACCCGCGATGATTTATTCGGCGCCAACGCCGCTAATGTAATCGGGCAAGCGATTAAAATTAATAAAATAGAATTTAAAGTAATCGGCGTTACGGAATCTAAGGGCGGCAGCGGTTTTTCCAACCAGGATGATATTATTTATATACCTTTATCCACCATGCAGAGATATTTAGCCGGCGCGGATTATGTTTCCACTATCTCAATTGAAGACGATAGTACTGACGTTATGTCTATGGTAGAGGAACAAGTTAATAGTTTGCTGATGGCAAGGCATAAAATTTCCGATTTGGCGTTAGTTGATTTTAATATAATGAACCAGGCCGATATCGTGGCAACGGCTTCAAGCGTTACTAATACTCTTACTATGCTGCTCGCCGCTATCGCCGGAATTTCTTTGATTGTCGGCGGCATTGGCATCATGAATATGATGCTAACTACCGTTACCGAGCGCACCAAAGAAATCGGTTTGCGCAAAGCCATCGGCGCCACAAGCGCGGATATTAGCGGGCAATTTTTAGTTGAAGCCGTTATGCTGACATTATTAGGCGGCATTATCGGCATTTCGTTGGGCTGGCTGATTTCCTTAGCTGTATCCAGCTTTG
The DNA here is from genome assembly GCA_016208065.1 of Candidatus Falkowiibacteriota bacterium. Taxonomy (GTDB): domain Bacteria; phylum Patescibacteriota; class Patescibacteriia; order Patescibacteriales; family GWC2-42-12; genus JACPHD01. The sequence continues at coordinate 11,105 of JACQYU010000010.1, forward strand.
CCGGTTTAACCACTACGGTGTCAACAATGTCGATTATTTTAGCTTTTGGCGTGTCGGCGGCTATCGGCTTGATCTTCGGCTATTATCCGGCACGTCGGGCGTCAAAATTAAATCCGATTGAAGCTTTAAGGTTTGAATAATAATTAAATTGTCATTGCGAGGAGCGTAGCGACGAAGCAATCTCACGAATAAGGAGTTTAAACTAAAGCAGAAGGTTTTACTTAAACTTGCTGTTCGTAAGATTGCCGCGCCACGATTACGTGGCTCGCAATGACAGAAAATATTTTTATGCGAAATAAAATATTAATTGGTTTTATCATCGCGGTGATTGTTGTCGGCGTTGGTTCTTTTTACGGCGGCATGCTTTATGGCAAAGGCAAGTCCGGCGTTAAAAATTCAGCCTTTAATCAGCGCCAGGGATTTGGGCCTAATGGCGTTGGCGGACAGGCTAGAGCTGGTAGCCGGGCGGACGGCGGCGGCTTTATAACCGGCGATATTATCGCTAAAGACGATAAGAGTATAACCGTAAAATCAGCGGACGGCGGCTCAAAAATAATTTTTTTATCGGACAGCGCCCAGATTATGAAATCGGTTGGCGGTTCTACGGCCGACCTTGAAAATGGAAAAAATGTTATGGTAACCGGAAGTACTAATTCTGACGGCAGTTTGACCGCGCAGTCGATTCAACTCCGCCCGGCTTCGCCGGTAGGCGGCCCGGCCGCGACTTCAACGCCAAAATAATAAAAAATAAAAAACGCTCCGCCCGGCAGATTGCGGGACGGAGCGTTTTTTATTATAATGAAGTTTGTTTTATAAGGCTACTTTTATGCCCGGGCCCATGGTTGAGCTGATATAAACCTTTCTAATATAAATGCCTTTAGAGGTTGATGGCTTGGCTTTTTTAACCGCTTCTAAAAGCGCTTCAAAGTTCTGCGTTAATTTTATAGTTTCAAAAGAGATTTTGCCGATAGCCACGTGCACATTCCCGGTATCATCATTTTTTAAGCTGATTTTTCCTTTTTTTAATTCAAGAACGGCTTTAGCCGGGTTAGGCGTAACGGTTTCGTTTTTAGGCGAAGGCATAAGGCCGCGAGTGCCTAAAATTTTAGCGATAATAGCTAAATTTTTCATCATGGCCGGTTCAGCCACGGCAACGGCAAAGTCTGTTTTTTCCGTTTTTTTGATCTCGTTGATCAATTCCTCGCCGCCGACTAAATCGGCGCCGGCCTGGCGGACTTCCGCCTCTTTTTCCGGAGAAACAAAAGCCGCAACTTTAACGGTTTTACCCGTGCCATTAGGCAGGGAGACCGCTAATCTGACTTGCTGTTCGCCCTTTTTCGTATCAATGCCCAAGCGCAGATGGATTTCCAAAGAAGCGTCAAATTTTGTTTTGGATAATTTTTTGGACAATTCAACGGCTTCCGTAATCGGGTAAGCTTTATTAATGTCATATTCAACGGCCGAGCCTGTCTTTTTTTTGTTGGTCATAATATTTCGTGGTATAAACGTTCCGGTTATACAGAACTCCCACAAGTTAGTTATTAATGTAAAATTTTCAATTATTTAATCTCTACGCCCATTTGCCTGGCGGTGCCGGCGATAATTTTCATAGCCGCTTCGATGTTATTGGCATTAAGGTCAGGCATCTTAATTTCGGCGATTTCTTTAAGTTGAGCCCTGGTGATTGAGCCGACTTTTTCCGTTAAAGCCTTGCCGGAACCTTTGGGAATTTTAGCGAATTTTTTGAGTAACTCCGAAGCCGGAGGGGTTTTTAGGATAAAAGTATAAGTCCTGTCTTCAAAAACGGTAATTTCAACCGGCGTAATATCGCCCATTTTATCTTTTGATCTTTCGTTAAAGTCTTTGCAGAATTGCGCGATGTTTAAGCCGTGCTGGCCTAAGGCCGGACCGACCGGAGGCGCGGGATTAGCCTGGCCGGCCGGAATTTGCAGCTTGAT
>JACQYU010000015.1 GCA_016208065.1 Candidatus Falkowiibacteriota bacterium
AAATCACTGTAATTTTTTGCATCTTTAATTGTATAGACTTTACTTTTTAACGCAGGATCGCCTGCTCCCCGCTTGGCCATGCCAACAATCTCAAATTGATCTGGATTATATTTATCTAAATAAGTTATTGGCACGCCCATTACTCCATCATATTGCGTTGGAATATCTTTATATTTTGAAACCTCAATCGCATCATAATTATCGTATTTTAAATATTCTTTCAAAGTATACTTTTTATATAAAGTCAGTTCTTCGTGGCGCTTCGTGGTGTCTAGATTTGTAAACCATACGATACGCCCCATACTAAAAAATTTTACGCCGTTTACAATTTTTATTCTTGACTCTGTTTCTATGTCATAATCATTAGGCACTTGAAACCACTTTGTTCCTCCGTTGTCATAACCAAGCCATAATTTATTTTCTTTTATAAGCTTAAAAGTTTCTTTGTAAGTAATAGCATTTTGATCGCCTAAAATCAAAAACTTTTTATTATATTCTACAAGCTGTGCTACATACTCCCGAAACAGAGAAAAGGGCGGATTGGTTACTATTATATCCGCTTCTTTGAGAAGTTCAATACACTCCTCACTGCGAAAATCGCCGTTGCCACGCAATGGAGTTGCGATGTTTTTGTCATGCTTCAGTAAGTGCTTTACATCGTCGATATTTGTCGCGCCATTTCCGTCGGCATCAGGTACTTCCTTAATTTCGATTTTAAATGGTTCTTTACCTTTCGGTTTTAAACCCTTGACTTCAAAAAGTAACAACTGTCCTCCGGCAATTGGCGATTTCGTATAACTAGTAGTGATTAGTTTTTTCAGGCCGAGAGCGTTGAAGTTGGCGGCAAAATATTTGAAAAAATTACTTTCAAATGGATCATCACAATTACAATAAACAACCTTGCCTCGGAATTGTTCTTTATAATGCTTTAGCTCTTTTTCAATATCAACAAGCTGAGTATAAAATTCATCTTTTTTTGCTTGGTTTGCCTTGTGCAAATTTCTATTAGAAGCTTTATTATTCATAATAACTTTTTTTCCTTCTACTTTATTCATATTTCTACTCTATCATTTCTCCGCTAATATTTCAACTTTGCCCTAAAGAAAAACAGCGTCCTTAATTCTACTGGACGCTGTTGAAAAGCATGGTTGTTGTTTTTACTTGGTTTACCGCAAGGCATTTATATCGCGACATTCGCAACGCTGCAAACCGCTCTCGGATCCGCGAGCGGTTCAAGCGGTACTTTGACGCCTCGGCCCTTGCAACCATTATCATGATATGGTATCCAGCGCAATTCCCCGATCGTCTGGCCGCGATCATAAAACTTCCGATCGCATTTCGGGCAAGCTATTTGCCCTTCAACAAAATCTTTGTTCGGTTCTGCCATATTGCCCTCCCAATTATAGTTTGCGGTTATTATTTTATATTAAAAGTTCCGATGTTTGACATTATCATAAAAAATAAAGATTGTAAACCCTATTGTTTTTTAAACTTTTTAATCGTTAAATTTATCAGCCAGCCAACTAAGCCACCGGCAATGGTAAAGATTAAAAACCAAAGTAGATACTTACCGCCGTTAACCAAAGTCATGGTAAAAGGAATAAATATCAAAATTAACCACACTAACCATTGTCTTTTAGGAACTAAAATTAAAATAAATAATGGTAGAAAAAATGAGATGGAAAAAATAAAGCTGTCTCTATTATATCTAAACTGCGGTTAATGGCTTTAAGCCTGTTTTCCTTTAAATTATTTAGCTTTTTATTGTATTGTTCAATTAATTTCTGCTTTTGCTTGTCCGTTAACCTTTCGTCATCCTGCGTTTTTTTAATTAATTTTTCAATTAAGTCCTGCTCTTTATTAAAATATCTAGCCTCAATATCTAGTAATTTAAAGGCGTTGATTAATATAGGCTTATATAATTTACCTTTAAACCAGCCGCGCTCGTTTATTTCTTCAATATCGCTGATTGTGCTATCAATATTGGCAATAATCTCAAAATTAACTTGCGCCTGCGCCTGATTGCCGGCTTTGTCAATCGCCTGAATAATTAAACTGTGTTGGCCTAAAGCATAATCAAATAAATCAATCGTAGTAGTAGAGACCTCCTGGCCGTCAATAGTTATAATAATAGTGTCTATGCCGGAAAAATCATCGTCAGCCGTATAATCTATTGCTAAATCATCGCTACGCAAATATTTTTCGCTTTCTATCGGCCTGTTAATCGCTATAACCGGCGAAGCGTTATCAATCGGCTCTAAATCGCTTAAAGGATTTTCCGGCTCGGCCGAATAAGTTATATTAAAATCTCTTTGCTGATCCGGCGTAATATTGCCACTAAATTCCCGGCTAATTTCCGTATTGCCGTTAATCAAACTACTAACTAAAGCATATTCTCCGCCATTAGCTACGCCTCGCAATTCTATTTTATATTCCCCGTCAGCCGGATTGGGAATTAAAACAAATTCTTCATGATCGTTAAAACCGCTGTAAAAAGCGTCGGGAATTTCATTAATTTCAGCGTTATTAATAAAGTCTTTGCCCACTCTTTGGCCGTTAGGCGCTATAACCGCGAAATCAACCGGCGAATAAACCCGGAAAAAAGCCCAGCGCTTAAAAGTTGCCGTTATTTTACTATTAAAATAATTTGTTGGCTCTTTATCGGTTAAAACTTTAATAATTTCTTTTTGCATAACCGTGGGAAAATTGGTATGATCAGAAATTCCGGTTTTAAAAATTTCCACCCCGCTTAAGCTATCGGCGCTAAAAAGCGGCACCGTGCTGTCGCCATTGCCCATTTCTAAACTATTAATATTTTGATCTAAATTTTCAGGGTAACCGGACTGCCATTTATTATCGCTTAAATCAGGGTCAGCGATAACTTTAAGATAATTCAAAGTACTGTTTTCCCCTAAATCACCTATGATATTGGTAATTTTAACTCGTTGCTTTAATAAATCAATTTTGGCTTGGCTATTCAGGTTTTCTAAATAATTATTTTGCGGGTAATTTAACGGGTACGGCCTTAACTGCCAGCTATTATCCGGCTGTTTTTCTTTTAAATAATCATAAATCGGCAATAATTGCTCAACTGTTAAAACTTTAGCCCTAATATAATCGGTTAAATCAAAATAACCGTTTAAAACAGCTTCAATTTGAAACAAGTATTTAGTTAATTTCTCACTAGTAGTAAAAAATCCGGCAGCCCCCTCATATTTTAAATAACTTTCCGGCGATCCCTGATGCGGCGTGCCTAAAAAAATCACTTGATCAATATCATTTCTATAATCATCGCCTTCAGCATACGAGCGGGTTACTAAACCGCCCATGCTATGGGCGATAATATCAATTTTATCTTTGCCGGTCATTTCTTTAACCTGCTGAATTTTTTCTTTTAATAAATTAGCCGTTATATTATTATCAACGCGCCAATCATAGGGAAAAGTAAATAGGGTCGGTTTGTCTTCTGATAAACTATTTTCTTTATACCCGGCCGCGATTAAAGCTTCCATTAAATTATCATAAGTATGAAAAATCGGATCTAGCTGCCACCTGCCGCTTACATTCCAGCTCCCCATAATCCCGGGCACTAAAATCACCGGATCCGGCTCGGCCGCGGCGCTATGCGGCTGGCCGGAATCATAATGATCTTTTATCTCGGTTCGGCTTAAAGCGCCCTGCCAAATAGCCAATTCGTCAATATTATACCACCAATTTTCTCCCCGAATTACCAGTTTGGTAATCGGCCGCCTAAACCAAACCTTTGGAACTTTTATTTTTTCCACGCCGTCAACGTAAAAAGCCAAATAAAAATTATATGAATCATAAACTAAAGCTAAATGATGCCAAGCGTTGTCTTGCGGTATTATATCGCCGATCGCTATATCGCTGCCGTCAAAATAATATTGCCCACTATAGATGCTCGGCCTGATGCCGAAAATTTTAACTCCGGCGCTATTTTGCAGTTCTAAGCTAACCCGGCCTTCGTTCGGATAAGCGCTGTTTTGCCACCAAAAATCAATTGATAAATCTTTACTGTCAATCGGCTGGCTTAAATTTTGGCTGATTAAATAACCATCGCGCCAGGTATGCTCAATGCCTTTACCAAATTTTCCTTCAGACCATTTTACAATTGGGCTAATAACCGTCGCGCCAACGCTGTCGGCCGCGATCGCGCCGGAACCTTCGTCAAAATGCCATAAATTAATCAAACGCGCTTTTTCCGGAACCGACGGCGGATTATATGGTTCCAGCGGCTGATCGGCATTATAAATATTAGCGACTTCTTCGGCGCTTAAAGCTCTTGACCAGACAGCCAGCTCATCCATATTCACCGGCCAATTCTCGCCTTTCATTTCTATACTATTAATCAGACTCTTTATAGCATAATTACCGTTAAGAAACGCTTTTGGCGCGCCATCAATATAATAACCTATGCCAGTTTGACTATAAGTAATTGTAATTAAATGCCAATTGCTATCGCTAGGTATAGCCGGGACAAAAGAAGTGGCGCCGCCATCATAAAATAACGTACTATTATATATCGAGGGGTTATAAATCATTGTCGGGCGGATACCAGCCGCAACACTGCCATCGGCTTTCTTTAAATAAATATGATTTCTGCCTTCGTTGGGAAAAGCGCTGTTGCGCCAATATAACGATAGAGTTAATTCTCCGGCCGGAAGCGACGTGCTAAAAGCTTTTTCTATATCATATTGCGTCTGCCATGATTGGCTAATGGCGCATTGCCATTTGCCGGGAATCCAAACGGCGTTCTGCGGCAAATTTTCCGCGCCAGCGCTGTCTTTTGCTATATTGCCTTCGCATTCATCAAAATGCCAAAGATGATCCGGACCGTTAGCCGCCCGCGCCTCTATGCCCAAAACAAAAAACCATGCCAAAATAAAAATCGGCATGATAAATAAAAAACTCCTCCTTCTCATAAAATAATTATTAAAAATTATTATGCTTTAATTATAGCATAATTTATTTCTTCGGCAACTCCCCGTTTAAAGCCTTTCTGGCGATTTCTTTGGTTTCCTCGGAAAAATCCGCTCCGATTATCCATTCTAAAAATCCCCGGTCTTTTTCCGCGATTTCAGCCAAGGGCCGGTCTTTATGCTTGGAAAAAGCAAAATAAGCTTCGCCCGAACGCCAATAAAATTTACGATCAGTATCAACGAAGCGATCATCTAAAAGATGATGAATTTTATAAATAAAATCCCAATCCCTGGTCTCCTCGTATTTTTCCAGCTGTTTGCTTAAAATCTTAGCCGTGGCTTCAACGTCGGCTAGGGCGTTATGAGCGCCAATATGCTCTTTTTTACAATAAAATTTATAGGCCGCGGATAAAGTCCGCGGTTCCATATGATGATAAATCACTTTGGCGTCTATAATTTTAGCGTTGGCATAATTAAAATCCAGGCCCGCTCTTAAAAACTCGCGCTTAAGCATGGGTAAATCATAGTTAAAAACATTAAAACCGCTATATGAGCAATCGCTGAAGACTTCATAAAGCTCCTCGGCCTTATCTTTAAAAGTCGGCTGATCTTTTACTTTGTCATCCGAAATGCCGTGAACCGCGAAAGCTTCGTCCGGAATTTTCATTTCCGGATTTAAAAGCAAATCGTTTTTTATAATTTTTCCGTCCGGCATGATTTTTAAATAAGCGACCTCTATGATTCTGTCTAAATTAACGGATAGGCCGGTAGTTTCCAAATCAAAAATTACCAAAGGCTTAGCCAAAGAAATCAATTCGCTTATTTTTTTTATTTTAGGCACAAAAGTAAATATTATGAATTATAAAAGTTAGCTCCGCGGATAATGGCAAATTTTCGTGCGAGGACTGCTTGAGCCCGAGTATTCTCGGGCGAGTTCCGCAGTAGAAAATTTGCTGTTATCCGCGGAGCTGCGGCTATTCTATGTTTGACTTAATTAATAAATGTTATTTTTTAAATAAAACCTTATGTAATTTTTTATACTCTTTTTTATCGCTTCTGGCTTGCCACATAAAATTTTTCAGCTCTTTTTCATAAAAATCCGGCTCGTCGGCCAAGTCTAAAAATTCGTCAAAACTAATCAGCTTAGTGGTTATTTTTTCACCCGCGTCCAAGCGCGGCGGCTGCCAATAAAGGCAATCGCGGGCGATATAGGTATAAATTGTCCAAATGATTTTCCCAACCGGATTAATCGTTTGCCATAGCTTCCAGTCGCGGGAAACATAACCGGTTTCTTCAAGCATCTCGCGCTTAGCCGCGTTTAAAGCCGTTTCGCCTTTTTCTCTACAACAAAAAATATTAATTTGCTAATAAAAAAGGCTGGCCGCTTAAAAGCGCCAACCCTATATTTGTAATGCTTATCTCCTTGATTCTCCTCTCAACGCCCTCATATGATCAACCCGGCGTTGAACTAAACAATCTGTGCCGATATCCCGGCGGTGATCCACCGGATCGGAAAAAGCTTGAGCCGCTTTCTCGGCGATTTTCTCGGCTTGGGGCAAGCTATCGCCGATTCCCAAGACAGCTACGGCTCGCGAAGCAGTCGTATAAATCCCGTCCGGACGTTTTTCAACGGACGAATAATAGAGTTTGGCATCGCCGAGATCGCCGATTTCAATTTTGGCCGAATTTGAAGACAGATCCGGATGGCCTTGGGGCAAATCGCGGCCGTACGCCCAGGGCACCAGATATTTGCAAACCGTGGCTTTTTTTTGAAACGAAATCGGAATTTCATCAAGCCTACCGCCGATGATACCGTAGCAGATATCCACGAAATTCGTTTCCAGAAGCGGCAGAATATTCATGGCTTCCGGGTCGCCGAAACGGGCATTAAATTCAACTAGATTAACGCCGTCAGCCGTAACCATAAAACCGCCGTACAGGATACCGCGGAAAAGTTCTTTGGTCTCATGATCAATCGCCCTAACCACCTGCCACACGATTTGCGTAGCCTGGTCAATATCCGATTGTTTCAAAAACGGCAGAAGGTGGTCAGCGCAGGAATAAGAACCCATGCCGCCGGTATTAAGGCCTGTGTCTCCTGGCATACGCCGTTTATGATCCTGAACCGGCGGCGTGGCCACAACCGTTTTGCCGTCGGTAAAACATTGTAGAGAAAATTCCTCTCCGTCCAGCTTTTCTTCAATGATAACAGCCGGGTGTTTTTTCAAAATTTCGGCGCAAATTTTCAGGGCTTCGTCTTTAGTATCAAAATGGTCGCCCTGAACCATCACGCCCTTGCCTCCAGTTAAACCGTCCGGTTTGATTACGGCCTGACCCAAATGATCCATAAATACTTTTATGGCCCCGGGGTTAAAACTCGTAAAAATCCAATGTTGCGGATTACCCGGGATGCCGTACTTGCGAAGCAACTTCCTGGTAAAGCTTTTTGAGGTTTCAATCTGGGCCGGTAATTTATTCGGTCCGACACAAGGAATACCCGTCTCCTCCAAAGCGTCAACTACGCCGTAGAACAAGGGCTTTTCCGGACTGATAACGGCGAAATCAACTCCATTAAGACTCTGAACGTAGGCCAGAATCGCCGCTGGTTTATCATATTTACCGAGCTCATACCCGGTTGCTAAACCCGCGATACCCGGATTTAGGCTTTCCATGAAAGCGAAGAGCTCAACCCTGTAATTGGAGCATGCTATTGCCTCGGCAATCGCATGCCCGCGGGCGTCATTGCCCACCAACAACACCTTGATTTTTCTTTTTTTTGCCCTAACCGCCATCCTTTCGTTTTTTGGTTTATGCGAGATTTAAAAACTAAATACCCAGTGCAATTTCAATGAACAAAATGATATATTACTTTATCATAAAGCCTTAAAATAAATCAAGTTGGCAAATAAACCGCCTAATAAATCAGTTTAAGCCGCTCCGGACATACTTAACAGTGGTAAACATTTTTCTTGCCATAATAAAATCACATCCTTTATATATAAGGTGATTTTACTATATATCCGAAAGCCGCGTTTTTAAATACACTCGGCAGCCGGCATTAACGGTTTATCTGATTAATCAAAATACCGCTTATTTTTTAAGCGGTATTTTAACTATTGCACGATTACCGTACCTTTCATCAAAGGATGATACGTACAGATATAATTATATGTTCCTTTAGACGCTAAAATTAATTCATAGTAGCCGTTGGCCGGAATGTTCCCCGAATCGAAATTACCGGCAGAAGTAACCGTGTGCGCCACCGAGTCTTCATTTTGCCATTGAATTTTAGTTCCCGCTTTAACCGTAATGGCCGCCGGAGTAAAAATAAAATTTTTAATTTTGACTTTGCTTTCATCTATGTCATCATTGTTATTATTACTATTATTATTTTCATTATTATTTGCCGCCTGTGAAACAATTTTATAAATTCTGCCGGTAGCGCCGGCTGGGCCGCTATTATCTTTAGCTAAAACATATAGCTCATTATTTTCATCTTGGCCAAAGCCCATCAAAAACGCATTTAATCTTCCGTTAGCCATGTTTTTTATTCTTAGTTCTTTAAATGGCCAATCATTGCCCTTCATATCGGCCATTAATATTGTGCCATCCCCCTTGGAAAAAGATTTGCTCCAATCGCCAAAAATATATTTTCCGCGCAGCCCGGGTACGGCATTTCCACGATAAACATAACCGCCTATAATTACAGCGCCCAAACCTTCTATTCCCTGGTTAATATTTTTTATGGGCGAAACCTTGGGATTTTCAGGATCAAAACAATGGCGGCCTTCTTTTATATTCCAACCGTAATTTCCTCCTTTTATAACATTGTTAACTTCTTCCCATTGGTTTTGGCCAGCATCCGCGGCTATGAGCATATGCGAACCTCCGGCGTCAAAAGAAATGTGAAAAGGATTGCGGAGACCGGAAGCGTATATTTCATCACGCCCGCCTGCGCCAACAAAAGGATTATCGCCGGGAACGGCGTAAGGGCTTGAAGAATCAATATCAAGGCGCAATATTTTACCTAAAAGCCGGGACATATCTTGGGCATTGCCTCCGGCCACATGCCCTAAGCCGACGTCATTAGCTTGGCCGCCGTCGCCCAAAGGTATATAAAGCATTCTATCCGGCCCAAAAGCGATTTGCCCGGCATTATGGTTGGCTTGCGGCTTATCAACCTCAAGAATAATTTTTTCTGAAAAAATATCAGCTTTGTTTGAATCGGCGGCGGAAACTTTGAACTCTGAGACACGGCTGGTATGATTCCAGCCGGCCGGCGCGCCGGAACGCAGCGGTACGCTGTAATAAACAAAAAATCTTCCGTTAGTTTTATAGTTTGGATGAAAGGCTAAACCAAGAAGGCCTCTTTCATCATAACTAGGGTTTAAAACTACCATTTTATCCCTTAAATCAAGAAACGGCTCAACAAGAAGATTTCCGTTTTTATCTATAATCCTGATTAAACCGGCTTGATCGGCCACGAATAACCGGCCGCTTGAGTCCGGAGCGGAAACCAAAGCTACCGGAGAAATTAAATTTTGGGCAATAAGCTGAAGCGGCATCTCTCTAACCTCTTCCGCCACATAAGAATTATCTTCTTCGATCTGGCCTAAATTTGAGTTGGTAATGCCAAGCCCTAAAGCGCGCATCAAATTAAAAGCATCGGCCGGACGGCCTAAAAAATTCAAACTTAAATTTAAAGGATTTACATAATAGGCTTTGCCTAAATCCTCAACTTTAATCAAAATTCTTCCGGCCAAACGCGCCGGCGCCATGCCGCTAAACGAATCAAAATCTTTATTGCTTATACCCAACCTAAATTTCTCATAATGGCGAAAGCATCGGCCGTACGGCCGAGATAAAGCCTCTTTTTATTAACCGGATTAACATACCAAGCTTCGCCCTTAGATTCGGTTTGCAATAAAATCCTGCCCCTTAGCCTGTCCGATAAATTATCCGCTCGGGCAGAAAAAACCGCCATGGCTGATAAAATTATAATCAATGTTAAAAATAAAGCTTTGTTCATAAATTTATTTTTAAATATTTAGATTTATTTTATTTTATAACATTTATATTAAGAATAGATTAAAAACAAAAACACCCCCGATTGCTCGGGGGTGTTTCTTATGTGAAATAATCTTTTTACCAATTACTTCCACCGCGGCTGCCGCCTTGATTGCGGTCAAAACTTCTGCCGCCGCCGTTACCGCCGAAACTTCTTTTCGGCCTGTCTTCTTGAGGTCTGGCCTCATTAACAGTAACTGCGCGTCCATCAAGTTCTTTACCGTTAAACATGTCAATAGCGGCTGTCGCTTCTTCTTCCGTTGACATTTCAACGAATCCGAAACCTTTTGATCTGCCAGTCATCTTATCCATGATAACGATGGCTGAGACTACGGTGCCGGCCTGGGAAAAAGCATCTTTTAAACCGCCTTCGGTGGTTGAATAAGACAAACCACCTACGTATAATTTTTTGTTCATAACTTTCTTACGCTTTTAGGGATATTCTAAATCCCATGTAATTAAATGTAAGTCGACTTTCTTTATTTTACCTTTAGGGTCTGTCGCCAAATACGCTTTCGTAAACGAAATTTAAAAATTTTTAGCGAAAATTTTATAAAGCGAGGAGGTTTATATGACTAAATATAAGCCGACGAACTTTATAAAATTTGCAGCCAAAATTTTTAAATTGCAGTAGAAATGGTATTTGGCGACAGACCCTCTCTTACGCTAAAAGCATAAGCGAAGAAAAATAACTCTTACAAAGAAAGTATAGCAGGAGTTAGCTTAAATGTCAAGCTTATCCGCCAGAAGCATGTTTTGGCATTAGTGAACCTAATCTAATCATCAGACTCATCATCGTCGTCCTGATCTTCGGCCGTTGGCGTTATTATGCCGGCGCTTTGCGCGTTTGTCTGAATTTGTTCTTGAGTTACAGCCTGGTTTAAATCGCCAATTAAATAATTGGCTAATAAGCTGCTGGCGTTGTTAGAGTGAGAACCTTTTTTACCGCCTTTGGTGGCGAAAGCTTGAGTGGCTTCTTTGCCGCAATACGGCGCCATAGTGCCGGCGCCGCCCGGATGAGCGGATAAATAGCCGCCTACATTATAAACTTTATTATTTATAATCATCCAGCAGTCTTTAAGCGAATTATGCTTAGAAATTTCCGCCAAATTTAAAATTATGCCCGAGGCCGCGCTTACGCCGGCAGACGAAGAGGCTATGGGACTGTTTAGTTCAAGATTATTTAACATCGGCGGATTATTAATAACTTTATTGTCTTGATAAAAAACCAACCCGGCGGTTAATACGGCCGAGACTATAACCCCAAAAATAAACAAAGAAATAGTAGTTAAATTTTTCATATTATAATTAAATTAAATTAAAATTTTCCCAATGTATTCTGGCCGCCGGAACCTCCATGCGTAAAAATTGCTCTTCCAAACTTTGCATAAATAAGGCAGGACCGCAAATTAATATGTCTTTATCGTTTGCGCCCCGGCTTAATTCGGCAATTTTTTCGGCGCTAATTCTGCCTGAATTGTCTGAAAACCAAGGCATAATTCTAAGGTTGGAATAAATCGCGGCTATCTTTTTTAAATCCTCAATTAATACGGCTTCCGTTTTATCTTTGGCGCAATAATATAAATCTACCTTATAATCGCCGCCTGTTAAATCTTTAGCCATGCTTAAAAACGGCGTAATGCCGACTCCGCCGGCAATCCAAATTTGATTTTTATTGACAACATTTTTATAAGAAAATTTGCCGAATGGCCCGGCCAAGGCGATTAAATCGCCAGCCCTTAAATTTTCTAAACGGCCGGTATAATCTCCCAAAGCTTTAATAACAAATCTTAAATTTTCTTCTTTTGGCGCCGAAGCCATACTGAAAGGATGGCTTTCCGGATTCAACCCCGGACTTTTCAGGCTTAAAAAAGCAAATTGCCCGGCTTGAAATTTCATAATCTTTCCGGCCGGCTCAAGGTTTAACTCAACCGTTGCCGGATTCAACCGCCTAATATTGATAATCTTATAATTAAAATCTTTATTAAAAAATCCGGCGAGAAAAGCCCGGTAGAAACCGGCCGTTAAGCCGATCGCGGCCAAGGCTAAAATATAATAACGTAAGATATAATCACGCGAAATATCGCTGGAAATAAAAATAACATGAAGCAAGGCTAAAATAAAAACCAGGGTCATAAATTTATGGGACATTTTCCAAAGATGGTATTTTATTTTCGCGTAAAAAGTAATGCTTAATAATATTATCATGAGAACTAGCGCGATGATGCCATAGGTTAAAGCCGGATCGCCGGTAAACGGCAGCAAAAACAAAGCCGCGGCGCGCAAAGAAAACCGTAAATATTTGAAAGCCAAAAATAATGGATGAAACAATAAAAAAGAAAGCGCTAAAGCGCCGATGGCGCGGTGATAATTATAAACCCGGCTAAGGCCGTAGAAATATTTATCTAAAAACTTCAATCGGCTGGCTAAAAACAAATTTAAGGAAAATAACGCCATGCCCAAAAGGCCGCTAACCTGCCCCAGGCTCGTCATAACCGCATTAATATCAAAAAATCTGGCGTCCAGCGGCGCTATAAAAAACCACCTTACTATCGGCAAAAGGGCTAAAGCTAAAACAGTCAGCCAACCGATATGTTTTTTAAAAATTAATAACATAAAACTTCACTGATTAATCTATTAACGCTTATTTTCTTTTTGGCCGAATACGGAATAATTTTAAGGCCGGCGGCTTGATTTTGAATCTTTTCCAGCTGTTTTTCGTAATCAGATTTTTTTATTTTGTCTATCTTGTTGGCTACGATAATAACATTTTTTTTGTATTCCATCAAGCTCTCAAGTATTTCCAAATCACTCTCAATCAAGCCTAAGGCGGCATCGATAATTAGCACGACTAGTTTTTGCTCATAGCCTGATAAAAACAAATACCAATTAATAAGCTGTTCCAATCTATCCCGCGCCTGGCGTGAAGCTTTAACAAAACCGTAGCCGGGCAAGTCGGCTAAATACAAGGATTTATTTATCAAAAATAAATTTATTTCTTGGGTGCGGCCGGGCGAAGAACTAATTCTGGCCAAATCTTTCTGCTTGGTTAGATAATTGATAATACTGGATTTGCCAACATTAGAACGGCCGATAAAAGCAACTTGCGGGATGCCGCTCTTTAATTCTTCACAATCTTCTACTACGCCTTTTACGAAGGTGGCCGAAACTATATTTTGCCGGTTAAAATTTTTCATTTGTTTAATTTATAATATCCGCCGGTATAGCATTTTTAGCTTACCTCCGGATAGCGCTAAGCGCTAAAAAATAATAATTAAAAAAACAAAAAAACCGGTTTCTTTTATAAAAAACCTGTCTCATTATTTTCTCTTTGATTTTTTTATTTATTCCAAATATATCCAAAATTATCTTCAACTGTTATTTTTGATACATCACTTCCCACTTCATAGTAACCAGGCATAGTTCCTCCATCGTTTTCCATTTCTTTCTTATCATACAATATTGCCATCATTTTAAAATCTGTCTTGTGATCAATCGTTGTCAGATAAATAGCGTCCCTCAAATTTTCATCAAAAAAATACGTGGGTGCCGCTCCTTGGGGACAATTAGCTCCAAACATTCTGCAAACCGATTCTGCTGTTATATATCCCTCGTACTGAAGATTATTTATAAATTCCGTATTGGTATCACTTGACATCCAATCAATGCAATAACCAAATCCTTCGTTAGGACAATTATTAGGTCCTCCGCCTATCATTCTGGGATATTCCCCATGGTTATAATAATACGCCTTTATGGCTGCCTCAAGTTGTTTTAAATTGCTGATTTCTTCGGCGTCATGGGCCTTTAACTTTACTTTAGCGCTAAAATTAACTAAAACAATAGAAACCAAAATACCAATTATGGCGATAACTATGAGGATTTCTATTAAAGTAAACCCCTTCTTTGCTTTCAGCATAAAATTGGCTCCTCGTAGCATGATTATACCATATAATCGTGCTTTCGATAATACCTCCTTCGATTATTTATCACGCGCAAAATTCTCTGCGCGCTTTAGCCGGCGCCGACATTACGGCCTTATCTAAAACCCTAACGCCTTCCATAACATTATTAAAAATTTCTTCAAGGCTTTTTTTCTGTCCCATTAAAACGTTTTCCGGTTTTACAAAATACTTCTCAAGCTCATCGGCCCGGCCAACCGGCTTTTTTAGATCAGAGTGGTTTTTAAGGGCGAACTTCCTATAAGCGCTTTTTAAATAAATTTATTTGAGAATATTTTTATTTAATTGTCTGAATAACCCTATCAATGGTGGAATCAATATCAAAAGCTTCTCTTTCGCTGGTACAAGCCCTGCTTTGTTCTTCATCGTAATTATTGCAATTCGGATATTGTAGAGTAAAACTGACATTAACGAGTTTGTCGTTCTTGGCAGTGGTATAAGTGTATGATGAATAAACACTACCGGCCGCGCCTTCGTGCTTAACATTTACGCAGTAAGTTCTGTCATCAACCAATCTCTGCGAAATTATGTCAGACATACTGCTTACTTCTTGCGGTGTGGTTTTACAGGAGTAAGTTCCTGTTTCTATTTTTACAACCGGCGGCCACTCTACAACGCTAATATATTTTGCCAATAACTCCTTAGGGTACTGGAACGTTATTCCATCGTCATTAGTTATTGTCGCCCAGAGATTATTATCAGAATCATTTTTATTTTCGGAAATAGTCCAAAGCGAATAATAACGGCTGTAATATCTGTGAGTAGCGACCGCGCTCGCTCCAGTTTGCGATATAAAAAGATAACCTGACCCCATTTGCTCCGTAAAATCGTAACCTTTTTCTTTCATAAAAAATTTAATTATATCCGGGTTGTCGCTTTTAGTAATATATTTATTTTCTCCAATATCTAATTTTACAACATCTTTACTGCCAAAATTTAATTGGACGATGCCTTTAATTTGCGGCCAAGGATTTCCTTCCTGAAAAATAACTGAGGAATAAAAAATTATAAAAACACCAACCATTAAAATAATGAGGGATATAATAAGCAGAACTTCTTTATTTTTTTTTTTTTTTTCAAAAATCATAGTGGATTATTAGTTTTTCTTTCTGCCTCTAATCACAATAACAACAATGGTAATAATTAGAATAAGGCCGAGCCCTTGTAATCCCGGACTGTCATCAAATTCACCGAAAATGATAAAAAATATCCCCAGCAGTATTGCTAGAATTTTTGGAATCCAGTATAGAATTTTATTCTTTATATCCATAAGCTATTAACATTATAACAAAAACACTTTTTATGATAAAGAAAATAATTTGTCAATTGAAGTTTTTAACTCCTTCGCGATATTAAGCGCCAACTTGAGAGATGGATTATATTTCCCTTGCTCAAGAAAAACAATAGTCTCTCGCCTTACTCCGGCTTTCTCTGCCAACTCCTCCTGAGTAATACCAAGTTTGATTCTGAATTTTTTAATCTCGTTTTTCATCTTTAAAGTTGTGTTTACTATAATATTTAAAAATGGCCGAGTACATAAGCATCAAGACACAAACTGAAAAAGCCAGAGTCATAGCTATTGGTTGATAAAAAGGATTTGTGTCGCTGAGAGCATATAAAATGAACATGATAATTACTCCGGCCCAGGATGTTAGTTGAATGGCAAGCAATGCTGATTTGCCGCCAATTTGATAATCTCTTTCATCCGCTATAACTTCAACTACTTTCTTTCTTAAATAAAAGAGAGCGAGGGATGACAAGCCCAAGACCATAATTGGAATAAAAAAATTACGAAGAACCAAAGACTGGCTAAATATAAAAGCTGTAATAAAAACTATCCCTAACTTTATTTTATTATATGTTTTTAAAGTCATATTATTTGTTAATTATTTCTAACTATCTTAATGTTAGAAAAATATAACATTCTTGTCAAGTGGACAAATTGACCAAACAAAAACAGCGACCGGAAAGTCGTTGTTTTTGTTTAACTATTTATGCATTCGGGCCGCACATTCGCCATAGGCAAATGGGTTGACTCCGATAATAAATTGTCTTGGCGGAGAGGCAGGGATTCGAACCCTGGAGGAACTTGCGCCCCTACCGCATTTCGAGTGCGGCCCATTCAACCACTTTGGTACCTCTCCGAATTATCTTATTTTAAGCCTAAGTAAGTAAAAATTACAAGGGCCAATATTACGGCCAAGCTGATTATGGTATAAGATAATAATTTTATAGCCTCATTTTTTTTGCCGTCCAAATAATACATAATCGGCCGGCCTAAAACCAGTGAACCGGTTATAAGCGCTGATAGAATAAAAATTAAAAGAACGATAATGCCGGTTAAAAAATTATCGCTCTTGCCAAAAATCTTCTCGGCATTGCTCATGAATAAGACTACCAGCGACACATAAGCTAAAACGCCCAATGAATGCAAAACCCCAAATAAAAACAATTTTTTGTTGCTCATAATATTATAATTAATTGTTAACGCTTTCTAAGTTTATCAGGCTTATCATGGCAACGAACAGCCAAAACATAACGGACAAATCATTTTTAAAATACGGCACATCAACTAAGCCGTGGACAATAATGGCAACCATGGCGCAGATTAAACCGATATTGAAATATTTATAATCAGCGATTTTTGACTTATAATTCATAATCCCCAAATAAAAATATTTTAAAATAATCCAAACAAACAAAAGCAATCCCGCTAACCCAAGCTCCGACCAAAAATTTAACACGATATTATGCGGATACAAATAAATCTCCAAAGGCTGCCAATGGGCCGTGCGGTAAGCTTCGTTATATGCCAGCTTGCGCTGGGCCTCCGGATCTCTAGGATCTTTAATAAATATGCCCTCGGCATGGTATGGCGCTACCGCTGCCTTAAAATTCGCTAACCCGGCGCCGGTTAAAAGTCGGCCGTTTTTAAGCATTTTCCAGGTGTCAGACCAGCCGGCTTTTCTAATCTGGCCGGATATATTAGTTAAAATGATATTTTCCAAAGCTAAATTTCTAGCCGGCCGGTAAATCGCTACGCCCAAACTAATTATTATTAAAGCGATAATTGTCAGCCATCTGATTTTTTTATTTGCCATTAAGCCAAATATTACCAATCCGACGGCCACGCCAAGTAAAGCGCCCTTGGATTTAGCAAAATAAATGGATAAAATAGACGCAACAATAGTTAAACTGATAAAAAATATTACTACTCTGTCATTGCGAGGAGCTTCAGGACTCCTCGTAAAAACAGAGGCCAACCATCCCGCCATCACAAGTACAATCGGCCCTAAATACAACCCGACTGCGTTAGGATAGCCGAAAAACGAGACCACCCGCCGCGTACTCTCGGCCGCCCAAACCGGATTGCCAATTAAATCACCGGTAATTTTCTGATAAATCGCCAACGCGCTTACTGCTAAAGCGCTTATGGCCAAAGGCCATAAAATCAATTCCACCCCCTTTAATAAGGGAAGGTGGGAGGGATTTTTTATTATATTTAACACTACAATAAATAACATTATCGGCTCAAAAAAATAGGCTTTATAGACGCCAAATGACGAGGCGCTAAATCCGGCCGCGCCAACCGCCACTAAAGCGATAAGCAAAAGTAAAATAATTTCCCAATCAAACGGGTAGCGAACTTTTATTTTTTTATTTTCTTTTTTAAAATTTTCTAAAAAATTATTTTTAATCCGGCTGAAATTTTTAACCGCCCAAACTATAAATACCGCCCAAATCATCGCTTCCAATAAAGTCGAAGGCAGGCCGAAAATATTAAATCTTATTAAATACACCGGCAATGCCGCGATTAAAAACATAACCGCTAAATCTAAACGCCGCCAGGCGAGAATAAAAAATAAAATTCACGTACTTGAGGTTTAACCAGAGATTGCTTCGCCCCGCGAATGCGGGACTCGCAATGACAATTAATATTTAGCCTAATATTCATGTAGATTATTTTATATAGCTTTTTATGCAATAAATAAATACAATCCCAAGCAAACCATTAATGTGCCGATTAATTTCTGTAAAAATACGCCGCTGCCAAGCTGCTCGCTTAACACCTTGGGAAATCTTGTGGAGATCAGCAAGATTATCAAAAATAAAAATAAATATTGCACGCCCTGTAAAGCATTGACAATGGCTACGTTGCCTAAGCTAATCGCCCAATTAATCATGATAAAAGCGGCCGCGGCAAACAGCCTAACGGTTAAAAAATAAAATAAATTTTTAGGAGTTTTAGCGCCTTTCTGCTGTTCAAAAATTATCCGCCGCCAATCCGGCACAAAAAGCATTAGCATCACGCCGATAAAAGATCCCAGCCGCGAGTAGACAAAACTGCCGACAAACGGCTGATTTAAATAAATATATTTCATTAAAACATAATAAACGGCGAAAAACACGGCCGCCACCGCGGAATTAACTAAAATGCGGCTAGTCGGCTGAGCGCCAGCCGGAACATCGCCCACAATCTCGCCGATAATTTCCCTGAATCTGGTTATTACTTTTTGATATGAATAAACTTTAGTATGCTTGATTGAAATCAAAACCCCGCCGCAGATTAAAATAATAAAAGCCAAAAGCTGCTGCTTTGATAAAATTTCGCCCAAAAAAACAAACGATAAAATAAAGCTGAAAATCGGTACAAGAGCGCCGACGATCGGCACCACGCGCGAAGC
>JACQYU010000016.1 GCA_016208065.1 Candidatus Falkowiibacteriota bacterium
AAGGCAAGCCCCAGTGCACCAATAAATCAGGCTTGATTTTATTTATCAAGTTGATTAATAATTTTTTATCGCTAACGTCTCCTTGGTGGATATTTAATTTAACTTTGCCTTTGGATTTTTTTAAAATTGAAGCGTTAGTTGCTTGGCACTTTTTAAGAGTTCTAACCACGACATGAATCTCGGAAAAAATTTTAGGGAATTGGGCCATCTTTGCGAGGCCGACGCCGCCGACATTGCCGCAGCCGATTACCAAAATTTTTGGCATAATTTTATTAAATGTTAATAAATTAACATTGAGCTAATTGATTAAATTTTTTGGCATCCTGCCGGTCGATAAAACTCTTTAGAATTGTTTTTTATAGGCAAGGAGGAATTACTTTTATTATATTTATATTATACTTAGATTTTTAAAAAATGCAATAAAAAAGCGGATCGCATGATGGATCCGCTGTAAAAGTACAACTAAACCTATGACACAGCTGGCTCTTGCTGTGTAAGACAATGAAACTCACCGCCATTTTCAGCCAAATGGCCCGCGAACAAGCCGACGACTTCGCGGCAGGGAAACTGTTCGCGCAAAATTCCTTTAGCAATATCATCTTCCCTTTTGCCGTACACCGGAACAATTATTTTGTCGTTAGTAATGACAAAGTTGGCGTATGAAGCGTCCGTCCTTAAAGCTTGGTTATTCGCCGCGATGGAACCGCTTGCGCCGATATTACTGTGCGAATAGAATCCCGCCTTGACGGTTGGTAGCTTTACGACATCCAGCCCCTGATTTTTAAGTTCATAGTAGGCATTTTGGAAAAGTTCATAAGCCGGATCAGATTTATCGTCAGTCCAAACGGCAACTACACGATTGAGATCGACGAATCTAACGATAGTGTCAACATGAGTGTCAGTATCATCTGACCAACCGGTCTTTTCCACATTTTCAGTTACCATGCCTGTTAGCCAGATAATGCGAAGAGCTCCTAAATATTCTTTAAGCAATGATTCCGCATATTTTTGCGTAATGCCGGGATTACGACCGGGATTTAACACGGCGCTTTTGCACAACATAATAATTCCCTGGCCGTTCGTTTCAATATTTCCTCCTTCAAGAACGATGCCCGGATAAGAAATATTCATCTTTTCGTGTTCGCTCAAGGCTTTTTTGGCTATAACATTGCCGGCATGATTATCATACAAAAATTCATACCTGCCGCCATAACCGTTAAAATTCCATTTAATCACTTTAAGTTGGCTGTTATCTATGACAAAAGTCGGGCCATAATCTCTGACCCAAACATCATCTGTCATGGTAAGAATAAATGATATATTTTTGTCCTCAATTCCGTAAAATTTAAATTGTTGTTCAATGTGCTCCCGGTAGCGCCGGCTGGGAACAACTATCTGTACAATTTGGCCGGTTTGCATCAGTTCAACCAAACGCAGATATGTCCCTTCTAATTTCATCGCATAACCTTTAGATTTGCATTCATGGGGCCAAGCGATCCACACCGCCCGTTGTTTTTCCCACTCAGCTGGCATTCGTCTCATTGGTTTATCCTCCTACTAAATTATTTTGTTTAAAGTGCAAACCTTAAAATATTTAACAGGTTACTATATAGTTTTTTTATGTTTTTGTCAAGTTCGCTTGCTTTTTTGGCCAGGTATTATATCATTTAATAAGCCAGAGAAAAGATAAATAAAATTATGTTTAAAAAAATCATCGTTAATAAATTCGGCGGCGGCATTTTAGCTAAAAAATATATTCCTTTAATTGAAAAACGTTTGCGCCAGCAGATAAAAACCGGTTACGCGCCAATAGCCGTGGTTTCGGCTTTGCCCGGAATCACGGACGAGCTTTTATTATTTTCCAAAAAACGCGAATTGGCCGGTCAATCGATTAAGTTATTTATTAGCCGGCTTTTTAAAAAACATCTTAAAATTATGGCTGAAATCGGCGTAAGTGATAAATGGTTTAACCAAGCGAAAATTGAATGGGAAGAAATTTTACGCGGGCTGGAAAAAGACTTAAATATTGTTCGCCATAGCGGCTTAACAAATATTTTAGAAGATAAAATCGCGGCTTATGGTGAAAAAATGTCCGTGATTTTTTTAGCCGGCCTTCTTAACGATAAAGGATTATCGGCCGAAAAATTTTTTGCCGAAGAAATACCCGTTATTACCGATGATAATTTTAAAAATGCCGGTATAAAATATCAAATTTATGAAAAAAATATTAGAAAAAAATTGCCGGTTTTAAACGAACTGCCGGTTATCGCCGGCTTTACCGGAAAAACCGCCAAAGGCCAGACCACTGTTTTAGGCCGAGGCGGCACCGACACTACGGCTTGTTTTTTAGCCGCGGCTTTGCGCGCTGATAAAGTTATTTTATGGAAAGACGTTGGCGGCGTTTTGTCGGCCGACCCGAAAATTGTGCCTGAAGCCAAAACCATTCCTTATATAAGCTATCAGGAGGCCGAAGAGTCAGGCAAAGTCATTCAGGAAAAAGCTATCCAATACGTAAAAATGTTTAATACGCCTTTGGAAATTGTTTCTTTAACCAAGCCTGAAAATAAAACCAAAGTTGGCGCGGCTACACGGAAAAAATCAGGCGCTAAAATAGTCAGCTTTAAAAGAAACTTAACCCTATTTATAATCAATGAAGAAAAAATCAAAATGAATGATCTTTTGTCCATGGCCTGCCAGATTTTCGCTAAGCACAAAGTGGAAATTATCTTAATCAGCAATGCCCGTTATATTTTGCAAATCGTTGCCGATAATGAGAACGGATTAGTGGATAAAGTTTTTAAAGAATTAAAAAATAAGGTCGCCGCGATTAAAGCCTTTAAAGTAAATATGGTATTTTTAGTCGGCAGTTTTAACGTCAACGATGTTAATGATTTTAATAATTTATTGATTAAGCATAAAACCGGCCTGGAAATCAGCGCCTTTCTTTACGAAAATTGCGCCCGCATAGAAGCTATTATTAAAAGCGATAAAATAGAAAATATTATTAGGGTTTTATATAAAAAATTTATTAAGTAATTATTAATTATGTTAGTTTTAAGTAAATACCGCAGTTCGACGGTTTGAAACGGCTTTTCTGGCCGCTTCGGCCAATTCGGCCGGCGCGGTTTATTCTAAGGCGGTAGCAGGGCGCTGGCAGATGGCCGCGCCTATGCCTAAAAGCGTTAGAAATATTATAGTGGCGGACGCGGCCGAAGTCGGGCTAGCCAAGAAAAAATGCGATTTTGTCTTTTCCGCTTTCGAACTGCCCGATAAGCAAGCGGTTAAGGAGCTTGAAGAAAAATACGCGGCCGCGGGCTTGCCTGTTGTTTCTAACGCTTCGGCCAACCGCTGGGGTCCGGACGTGCCCATGATTATTCCTGAAATCAATCCTGAGCATTTAAAGATAATTGTTGAACAGAAAAAAAATCATAACTGGAGCAATGGTTTTATCGTAGTAAAGCCTAATTGCAGTTTGCAAAGCTACTTAACGCCGATTTTTGCTTTAAATCGGGCCGGTTATCCTGTTAAAAAAATATTCATAACCACTTTGCAGGCGGTTTCCGGAGCCGGTTATCCGGGGGTGGCCAGCCTAGACGTAATTGATAATGCCGTGCCTTTTATTCCCGGCGAAGAAGAAAAAACCGAGGAAGAGCCTTTAAAAATTTTAGGCGAAATTAGGGGCAATAAGTTTGTCAACGCCAGCGGCCTAATAATTTCAGCGCATTGCACCAGGGTGCCGGTGGCGGACGGCCATTTAGCCTGCGTTAATATTTTATTTAAAAATAAAAAACCGAGTAAAGAGGAGATAATAAATATTTGGCGAAAATTTAAAGCCTTGCCCCAGGAGCTTAAACTGCCTTCCGCGCCCAGCCAGCCGATTATTTATTTAGAGGAAGAAAACCGGCCCCAGCCGAAAAAAGACCGTGATAACGGCAAAGGCATGGCTATTACGGCCGGGCGCTTAAGAGACTGCCAAATTTTTGACTATAAATTCATGGCTTTAAGCCATAATACGGTCCGCGGCGCGGCCGGCGGCGGAATTTTAAACGCCGAATTATTAGTTAAGCAGGGGTATATTAAGTAATTAATTTTTTATTCATATGTATAAAAAATCAATTAAAATTGCGGCGATTCAAGCAAAGGTTTCAGAAAATATGTCCGTTAATCTAAAAAATTCCGTAGCTAAAGTAAAACAAGCGGCTAAGAAAGGCGCGAAAATAATTT
Source organism: Candidatus Falkowiibacteriota bacterium (assembly GCA_016208065.1). Lineage (GTDB taxonomy): Bacteria > Patescibacteriota > Patescibacteriia > Patescibacteriales > GWC2-42-12 > JACPHD01. The sequence goes on from JACQYU010000016.1 coordinate 4,225, forward strand.
GTTTGGCCGAGCTTTACCGCACAATTTATTTTCCGCAAAAAATCAGTAAAAATTTTGAAAAATACGCCGAAACAATTCCCGGCGAATCAACCGAGGTTTTTTTCAAATTAGCCAAAGAATTAAAAGTTATTATAATAGTTCCTTTATTTGAAAAAGCCAAGGATGGCTGTTATTATAATTCGGTCGTGGTTATAAATGAAACAGGCAAATTGCTGGAAACTTACCGCAAAATTCATATTCCCCATGATCCGTTGTTTTATGAAAAGAGCTATTTTAAACCGGGCAATACTGGCTATAAAATTTATAAAACCAAGTATGCAATTTTCGCCGTATTAATTTGCTACGATCAGTGGTTTCCGGAAGCGGCAAGGGCAGCGGCTTTAGCCGGGGCGGAAATTATTTTTTATCCCACGGCTATTGGTAATATTGTCGGCTATGAAGCGCCTGAAGGAGATTGGCATGACGCTTGGGAAACTATCCAGCGAGCGCATGCCATCGCCAATAGTATTTATGTCGTGGCGGCGAACCGCGTCGGGATTGAAGATAAGCTGAATTTTTGGGGCCAATCTTTTATAAGCGGCCCCTTCGGTAAAGTGCTTAAACGCGCCAGTTCAACTAAAGAGGAAATTATCACGGCTAATTTAAATTTGGCAAAGAACAAAATGATTCGTGAAAGCTGGGGATTTTTTAGAAATCGTCGTCCGGACACTTATTAATTTATTTAAACTAAATAAAATGCCAAAAAAAACACCGAAACAATTAGGTTATTTAATGCCGGCTGAATGGGAGCGCCAAGCGGCTATTTGGCTGTCTTGGCCTTACGATAAAATTACTTTTCCTAATCGAGTGGAAAAAACGGAGGATATTTTTGTAAGAATTATTAGAGCCATACATAAAACCGAAAGGGTTGAACTATTGGTAACCGATAAAGAAATGAAGAGGCGAGCCATAAAAAAATTACAGGCGGGTAAAGTTGATTTAGCTAAAGTTAATTTATACGTTGCCGATTATGCCGATGTTTGGTTCCGCGATTTTGGCCCGATATTTTTAGTTAATCGAGAGACTGAACGGTTGGCCATGACTGATTGGATTTATAATGCTTATGGCAATAAATGGCCGGAACTTTTAAAGGATGATAAGATTCCGGCCTGGATGAATAAATTTTTAAAATTGCCGCGCTTTACCCCGGGCATAGTGTTGGAGGGCGGCTCAATTGATGTTAACGGCCAAGGCACTTTAATCACCTCAAGACAGTGTTTGCTAAATAAAAACAGAAACCCGCATTTGAGCCAAGAAAAAATAGAAAAATATTTAAGCGATTATTTGGGGATTAAACATTTTATTTGGTTAAATAACGGAATTTTAGCCGACCATACCGACGGCCACATCGATGATTTCACCCGTTTTATTAATCCTAAGACGGTTATGTACGCCTATGAAGATGATAAAAGCGACGGCAACCATAAAATTTTAAAAGAAAATTTAGAAATTTTAAAAAATTCTACGGATCAGGATGGCAATAAATTAAAATTAATTAAATTGCCTATGCCGAAAATGAATGATGATCAAGGCGATAGGCTGGCGGTAAGCTATGCTAACTTTTATATTGGCAACTCCGTGGTGCTAGTGCCGATTTTTAAGCATAAAAACGATAAAGCAGCTTTAAAAATAATTCAAACAGCTTTTCCCAAAAGGAAAGTGATTGGCATAGACTGCCGAGATTTAATATATGGAGGGGGTACAATTCATTGTATCAGCCAGCAGCAGCCGGCCTTATAGCGGATTATTAAAAAAACAAACATGCTTAAAATTATTTTATCATAAGAAGATGGTTTATAATGGTAGAAACGTTACTGCTCCTCGCAATGATAAATAAAAAATGTTAAAATGACCATATAAACAAATTAGCAATTTATGTGGCTTTTCATCACTATTTCGGCTTATTTTATTAATGCCGGCGTTTATGTAGCCGATAAATTTTTACTATCCAAAAAAATACACTCTTCAATCGCTTATGCTTTCTACGTAGGCGTTTGGAGCATTTTTAATGCCTGTTTATTATTTTTTTGGCCTTGGACGCCGAATCTGCGGGAGCTAACCCTTGATTTATTGGCCGGCCTTTT
>JACQYU010000017.1 GCA_016208065.1 Candidatus Falkowiibacteriota bacterium
TATGACTAAAAGAATTATTTATTATAGCTTAAGTATAATGATTTTGTCCATGTGCCTAAGTTTAATGCCGGTTAAAGCCGCTAGCTGGCTGGAGACGGTTAACGAAGGCGGGCTTAATAATGTGGGCCAAGCTTATGGCGCAGACGCGCCCAGAGATATTAGGATGACGGTTGTGGACATAATTAAAATAGTTTTAGGCTTTCTCGGCATAATTGTAGTTATTATAATTTTATATGCCGGTTTTAAATGGATGACGGCGGGGGGCAATGAAGAAAATGTAACCGAGGCTAAAAAAATGCTGACCAACGGCATTATCGGCTTGATTATTATTTTGTCGGCTTATGCCTTAGCCACTTTTATTATAAGCTATATGGTCGGAGCCACTACCGATACCCAGGTAATTTGGCAATAATTTAGATAATAAAAAATCAATTAATCTAATAAATAAAACTATGAAACAAAACTTTTTTAAAAAAGTAATTACGGCGGCAACGCTCTTATTTTTGGCTGTTTTAATTTTTGCTCCGGTTAAGCAAGCCTTAGCCGTAGATTCGGATGACTATTGGGGCGGCAATGATTTAAAAACCTATACCCGGGATAATTCCGGCTTGGGCGAGGCGGCCGACCGCGACCCGCGCCAAGTCGCGGCCGATATTATTAAATTCATTTTAGGCTTTCTCGGCATAATCGCCGTTATTATAGTTTTATATGCCGGTTTTAAGTGGATGACGGCCGGCGGCAATGAAGAAAATGTGGCCGCGGCTAAAAAAATGCTGATTAACGGCATTATCGGCTTAATTATTATTTTGTCGGCTTACGCGCTGACTAATTTCATATTAAATCAAATAGTCAGCGCGACTACCGGCACTCCTCTTAGTCAGTAAAAAATAGCCGGATTGGAGCGCGGCTAGGCCGAAGAAACTAATTATGCTTAAAAATCTTTATTGGCTTAAAATATTTTTTATTGTTTTAGTTTTAATTTTATTTTTTATCTTTTTGCTTAGCCGAGGCCGGGTTTATGGGCAAGCTGAACTTGAATACGGCGTAACTTTCTCCAAAAAACAAGCCGAAGACTTAGGGCTTGATTGGCGGAAAATTTATTTGTCTATTTTTGATGATTTAGGGGTAAAAAAAATAAGATTGCCGGCCTATTGGAATGAAATAGAAAAAGAGGAAGGGAATTATTCATGGGAAGGGCTTGATTGGCAGATAAATCAAGCCGGCGAGCGCCAGGCCGAAATAATTTTAGCGGTTGGCGCGCGCCTTCCCCGCTGGCCGGAGTGCCATTTTCCGGATTGGACTAGCGGCAGGCTAAAAGCCCAGATAGAAAACAAAATTTTGGATTATATAAATAAAACTATTGAGCGCTATAAAGGCAATAAAAATATTGTCGCTTGGCAGATAGAGAATGAGCCTTTTTTATCGCATTTCGGCGATTGTCCGAAATTTGATAAAAAATTTTTAGACCAAGAAATCATGCTAACGAGAAGCCTTGATAACCGGCCGATTGTTATTACTGATTCGGGTGAATTGTCTTTATGGGTTGGCGCGGCCAAGCGGGCGGATATTTTCGGCACTACCATGTATCGCGACACTTACTCCAGTTTTTTTAAAACTTATATTCATTATCCAATACTGCCCGGTTTTTTTCGTCTTAAAAAGAATTTAGCCGGTTTATTTGCCAAGCCAAAAGATTGGCTGGTAATAGAGATGCAGGCCGAACCCTGGGGGCCGAAGCCTTATCAAAATTTATCCCAAATTGACCGCGATAAAACCATGGAAGTTGGAAAATTTAAAGAGATGATTGAGTTTGGGCGCCAAGCCGGCTTTCGCGAATTTTATCTTTGGGGCGTGGAATTTTGGTATTGGGAGTTTAAAGAAGGGCGTCCGGAGATGTGGCAATATGCCAGGACGCTATTCAATAGATAAATTCTAAATTCTAATATCTAAATCCTAAACAAATCCAAATGACCAAAATTATAAATTCAAAATAAATGCAAAGGTGTTTTGTTTGGAATATTTGAATTTTGAATTTGTTTAGAGCTTAGGGTTTTGAATTTAGAATTTATAAAATAATATATGAATAAACCAACTAAAAATTACACTATCGGCGTAGATATCGGAGGCACTAAAATGAGCGCGATTTTATTTGACGGGAAAAATGTCATGGCCGATTATATTTTGGCTACGCCTAAGGACAATTTGGAGCATTTTATGATCATGCTTAAAGCTTTGATTGAACCGCTTTTAGATAAGGCCAAAGCTGATAGCGGCATTATAAAAGGCATGGGCGTTGGCATAGCCGGCATGCTTAATTTTAAGGAAAATAAAATCGTGGAAGCGCCGAATTTGCCGCTATTAAACGGCCTTAAATTGCCGGAAAATTTAACGGCTAAGCTTGGCGTAGAACAGATAAAAATTGATAACGACGCCCGTTGTTTTTTGCGCGCGGAAATGAAATTCGGCGCCGGAGCTAAATATAAAAACGTTTTTGGCATTACCGTGGGGACCGGTATTGGCGGGGCCTGGTGGTCGGGCAATGAAGTTTATCAGGGAGCGCACGGCTCGGCCACGGAAGTCGGCTGGCTAACGGTTGATTTTAAAGAAGGCATGAGGTTAGAGGAAGCTTACCACAAATTAATGCAAAACAGCCCGGCGGCTTTAGCCGACGAAGCTTATCACGGCGATGTTTTAGCGGAAAAGTCTTATGATGAATTCGGCCATTATCTGGGCATTAGCTTGGCTAATGTCGTTAATCTTATAGATCCGGAAATTATTATCGTTGGCGGGGGAGTAATCGAATCAAGCGATTTGTTTTTGTCGCGCACTAAAAAAATTATGCGAGAGTATATTAAATCGCCGGAGTCAAAAGCGGTAAAAATCGTAAAAAGCAAATTAGGCGCTACCGCCGGAGCGATCGGAGCGGCGCTGCTAGTTGTATAAAACCCCCTTTAGCAAAGGGGGTTAGGGGGATTTAATCGTCATCCCGGGCTTGACCCGGGATCCAGAAAGATAATTACATCGGCTGATTGTTAAATATACATTTAAATATTTTAAACCCTCTTGTTTATATTAAA
>JACQYU010000019.1 GCA_016208065.1 Candidatus Falkowiibacteriota bacterium
ACAGAATTAATGTTTTTTCCGCGCCACAATATAGCTATTAAATAATTTTTAATTTCCAATTTTTAATTTTTAAATATGCCAAAATTTTTCAAGAAAAAAGAAAATAAAACGGCCGATGATAAAGCCCCTAAAGCCAGAAGAATGAGATTCATCTCGCGCCTCAGGGGAACCAAAGATATTCTACCCGACGAATATAAATATTGGAATTTAGTCATTAAAAAAGCCGCGGAACTTTCAAGATCCTATGGCTTTAGGCGTATGGATACGCCAGTGTTGGAAAATTTAGAATTATATGAGCGTTCCAGCGGCCGCAGTTCGGATATTGTTGTTAAGGAAATGTTTTCTTTTGTTGATAAAAACGGAGAAAAGATAGCTTTGCGGCCGGAAGCCACACCCGGAATCGTTAGGTCATATATTGAGCATGGCATGTTTAATTTACCTCAACCGGTAAAATTATTCTGGCTCGGACCGGTTTTTAGGCACGACAAGCCCCAAGCCGGCCGTTTTCGCCAGTTTAATCAGTTTAATTTAGAAAATATCGGCGAAGCCAGCCCGGTAGCCGATGCCGAACTTATTGCTATAACTTATTATTTTTTTCGCGAGTTGCAACTTGAAGTCATAATCCAAATAAATAGCGTTGGCTGCCCCTCGTGCCGCAAGGATTATTTAACTAAATTGGATAATTTTTATAAAGAACGCGGTCGCCGGGCTAAATTATGCAATGATTGTAAAAAAAGATTAATGAAAAATCCTTTGCGCCTCTTAGACTGCAAAGAGAAAAAGTGCCAGGAAATCGCCTTTGAAGCGCCCCAGATAGTTGATAGTTTATGCGAAGATTGTCGCAACCATTTTATTAAAGTCCTGGAGTATTTAGATGAATTGAATATACCGTATAATTTAAATTCAACCTTGGTCAGGGGCCTTGATTATTACAATCGAACCGTTTTTGAAATTTGGCCTGTCTCTGCCGAAATTCCGGCAGGTAAGCCGGCTGATGAACCATTGCGGCAGAACGCCTTAGGCGGCGGCGGACGCTATGATGGCTTGGTGGAATATATGGGTGGCCGGCCCACCCCGGCTTGCGGTTTCGGCATCGGCATTGAAAGAGTGATTTTAAAAATAAAAGAAAAAAATATTCCCATTAAAGACGAGGAAAAAGGCGATCTGTTTTTAGCTCATTTGGGTGATCCGGCCAGAAGGAAGATAATGATTTTATTTGAAGAATTAAGAAAAAACGGCTTTAAGGTCCGCCAGGCTTTTACTAAAGACAGCTTAAAGGGCCAACTAGAGACGGCCAATCAGACCGGAGTAAAATACACCTTGATTTTAGGCCAAAAAGAAATTATGGACGGTACAATTTTGATTCGGGATATGGAATCAGGCATCCAAGAGATAGTTGATTATAAAAAGATTGTGGCGGAAATTGAGAAAAGATTAGGCAGTCCGTCGAAAAAAACATAGACTTTGATAATTATCAGACAGTTGTAGCTCCGTGAATAACAGCAAATTTTCTACTGCGCCCGCCCGGCACGCAAGCCAGCTTGCTGGCGTTGCGGGCAGGGGAACTCGGCCGCTTAAGGCGGCCTCAAACAGTCCTCGCGCGAAAATTTACCATTATTCACGGAGCTAATTGGGGAAAATATAAATAATATAGAAAGCGAGGTGGACTTATGGCAGAATTCAAAAGAAAAAAAGGAGAAAGTTTTGAAAGTTTTTTAAGAAGATTCAATAAAAAACTTCAGCAAAGCGGCAAATTATATTTAGCCCGCCAAGTTCAACATGTTCAGCCGAAAATAAATAAAACACAGCAGAAAAAACGCGCTTTAGTCGGCATGAAACTAAGATCAAAAAGAGAGTATTTAAAGAAAATCGGCAAGCTTGAAGAAGAGCCGAGGAAGAGGTGGTAAATAAAAATAGTATAAAGTCGAAAGTATAAAGCTAAAAGGAGAGTTTTTTAATAGTCATTGCGGGCTCCTACCCGCCTCGCAAACCGTGCCCGCCAATCGCTACCGTGCCCGACAGTGCCAGTCATGGCAGGCGCGGCGCTTAGGCGTTAGCGCGCGCGGCGAAGCGGGCGGGAATGACAAGAAGGGGAAGCTTCTTGCAATGACATTATAAATTATGGCTAAGTTATTAGAACAAATTAATAGTGATTTGAAGGCGGCGATGATAGCCAAAGATGCTTTTAGCTTGTCCGTGCTACGGATGCTGATCGCGGCCATGCGCAATAAGGAAATCACTTTAAGAAAAGACGGCAAGGCTGAGCTGGCTGATGAGCAAGTTTCAGAAGTAATTGGCTCGGAAGTTAAAAAGCGCCGCGATTCGGCTGAAGCTTATAGCCGGGGCGGCCGTCCGGAGCTGGCGGATAAAGAAAACGCGGAAATAAAAATATTGGAAAAATATTTGCCGGAGCAGTTGTCGGACGAGGAGCTGGAAAAAGTTGTTAAAGAAATAATCGCGGCGGCCGGCGCTGGTAACCTGCCTGCCGGCGAGGCAGGTTTCGGCAAAGTTATGGGCCGGGTTATGGAGCGCGTTAAAGGTAAGGCCGACGGTGGAAAAGCAGGCGATATAGTGAAGAAGATATTAGCGAAATAAATTGTGACATATAAAAAACAGCCTCGAACGTTCGGAGCTGTTTTTTATATTTTTCATTTATATTTTTGGGATGAATTTTTTAATATTATCCAGCACGCTATTTTTTAAATTTTGTTTGATTTTATTTCTGGCCGTAGCTGTTTTAACGAACTTAAGCCAGTCGCGGCTTGGCCCTTTTCGTTTTTTCTCCGTGATGATTTCCACTAAATCGCCATTTTTTAATTCAACATCCAGCGGAGCGATTTTATCATTAACCATGGCGCCGACCGCCTGGTTGCCGATATCCGAATGGACATAATAAGCGAAATCAATCGGCGTCGACCCTTCTGGCAAGTCGAAAACGTCGCCCTTAGGCGTAAAAATGAAAATGCGGTCGTGAAAAACGTCAAATTTTATTTGTTTGATAAAATCAGACGTGTCTTCGGTTTCTTTCTGGATGTGCAGGACTTCTTTTACCCAAACCGGCTGTTTTTTTAAATCGTTTTTTTGGCCGGCGCTCATCTTGTAAGACCAATGGGCCGCGATGCCGTATTTAGCTACATTATCCATTTCTTCGGTTCTAATTTGAAATTCAGTGGATTTTCCTTCCGGACCGTAAACCGTAGTATGGAGGCCTTTATAGCCGTTAGGCTTTGGCACGGCGATATAGTCTTTAAATCTTTCCGGATTGGGCCGCCAGAGAGAATGGATTATGCCTAAAGTTTTATAACAGTCGGCAATATCAGGCACAATAATGCGTAAGGCGAAAACATCATAAATTTCATCAAATTTTCTGTCTTTTTTCTGCAGTTTTAAAAAAATACTGTAAAGATGTTTAAAGCGGCTAATAACATTAAAAGGAATTTTTGCTTCTCTAAGTTTAGCGCCTAGAATGTTTTTTACTTTTTGAATATATTGGTTATGCTCAAGTTTTTTTTCCACCTCGTATTTATAAGCCAATTTTTTATAGTCTTCGGGGTAAAGGTGTTTAAAACAGATATCTTCCATTTGCCATTTTAATCTCCAGATGCCCAAAAGTCCGGCGATCGGAGCGTAAATTTCCAAAGTTTCTCTGGCAATGCGCTGGCGTTTTTCTAAGGGCAAGGATTCCAGTGTCCTTAGATTGTGCAGGCGGTCGGCGAATTTAATCAAGATAACCCTTAAATCTTTCGCCATCTTCTACCAGGTCGGCTACTTCGCGGCCGAAATTTTTTTCTATATCAGTTAGTGTTAATTCAGTATCTTCCGGAATATCATGCAGCAGTCCGGCAATAACGGTTTCTAAGTCAGCTTTGATTTTAACCAGAACAAAAGCCGTGTGTAAACAGTGTTGGATATAAGGTTCACCGCTTTTCCTTTTTTGTCCGGTGTGAGCCTTAACCGCAAAATCATAAGCCAGCTGGATCATGGTGGCATCAGCTTTGGGATTATTTTCTTTAAAGTTATCTATAATTTGGTTTATGGTCATTTTATTTGCGTTTGGCAATTTAATTATGTTATAATATTATTATAAAACTGTGCAAAAGTCAAAGTTCTTAAATTATTTTTTTCATGCTAAAAATTAAAAAATTTAACAGGCTTTCTAAAGCAGCCGGAGTTTGCTTAATGGCGCTTCTAACTATTTTTTTATTGTCAAATTTTGTTTTAGCCGCCGCGCCTGACGTTGGCTTAAATTACGCCGCGGGCACGGGCTTAAACGGTACCCAAGATATTAGAATAACTATCGCTAAAATTATTCGCGTAATTATCGGTTTTCTGGGCATTATCGCGGTGGGTTTAATAATGTACGCGGGCTGGCTTTGGATGACTAGCGAGGGCAATGAAGAAAAAATTGAAAAAGCTAAAAAAACGTTAATTAACGCGGTTATCGGTTTAATTATTATTTTGTCGGCCTTCGCCATTGCCAGCTTTGTTTTAAATAAATTAACCGGCGCGGCTGATAATAATACCGCCATAACCCCGGGTGGCTCTGGCGGTGGCGGGGTTTCGGCTTTGGGTTCGGGCATAATTAACTCCCATTATCCGGAGCGCAACCAAAAAGACATTCCCCGAAACACTAAAGTCGCCATTACCTTTAAAGAGGCGATGGATCCGGCGACGATGATTGAAGATGCTAACGGCAGTGGTATTTTTGGCGACTGGATTGATAAAAATGACGACAAACAAATGGACGAAGGCGAATATGACAAAATGAAGAATAACATTAAAATTTATAAAACCATAGACGGCGTAGCCGGCGCGGTTAATTTTGATGTTAGCGCCAGTAAAACCGATGATAATAAAACGTTTATTTTTAAACCGTCGCAATATTTAGGCTCGCCCACGGAAAAAATTTGGTACTCGGTCGCTTTAATTAAGGATATAGAGAAAATTAACGGTGACAAGGCATTTGTTGGTATTGATAATAGGTGCGATGGCGCTAACTCTGGATATTGTTGGTCGTTTGAAGTCGGCACTTTTATTGATAATACGCCGCCGAAAGTTGTTAGCATAATTCCTCTGCCTAGCGCTATCGAACCGAGAAATGTCGTCGTGCAAATAAATTTTTCCGAGCCGGTTGACCCGATTTCAGCCAGCGGAGCTTTTAAGGATAACAGCGGTTTTAATAATATTAAAATTTTTGATAATGCCGCCAATAGTTTGATTGAAGGCATTTTTTATATTTCCAACCAATATAGAACCGTAGAATTTTTAACCTTTGACGCTTGCGGCACTAATTCTTGCGGCAGTACGATTTATTGCCTGCCAGCAAATAAGCAGATTAAGGCTTTTATTAACGCGGCGACTTTTGACGCGGTTACCGCTTCGGCAATTTTTCCCTATAACGGCGTAGTTGATATGGCGGATAATTCTTTTGATGGCAATGCTAACGGTACGGCAGAGGGGCCGCAGTCACAAAGCAATTTAGCGCCCTATAACGCCAACAGCCAAACGCACGAAAATCAAGGCGATGATTATTATTGGCTGTTTAACACTAATAATACAATTGATATTACACCGCCGACAGTAGAACAGATTAGCCCTATGATTAATGCCAGCGGAGTTGATTTATCAGCCACCCC
>JACQYU010000020.1 GCA_016208065.1 Candidatus Falkowiibacteriota bacterium
CGGTATGGACTTTAAAATTACGGGCACCTCTGACGGTATAACCGCGATTCAATTAGACACTAAAACCGACGGCTTAACCGAAGAAATGATTAAAAAAACCATTAATCAATCAAAAAAAGCCAGACTGGAAGTTTTAGCCGCTATGAATAAAGCGATTGATAAGCCAAGGCCGGATTTATCTCCCTATGCTCCGCGCATCACCAGCTTTCATATTGAGCCGGACCGCATTAGGGAAGTTATCGGCACCGGCGGCAAAGTTATTAATGAAATTATCGCCGCTACCGGCGTTAGTATAGATATAGATGATGACGGCTTGGTTATGGTCTGCGGCACTGACGCGGCCAAAGTTATTGAAGCCGTTGATTGGATTAAAAATATCGTGCGCGATTTTGAGCCTGGCGAAATCTTTAAAGGCAAAGTTGTCCGCTTAATGGACTTCGGCGCCTTTATCCAATTAACTCCGAATAAAGACGGCATGGCACATGTTAGCGAACTCGCCCCTTACCGGGTCGGCCGGCCAAGCGATTTTATTAACATCGGCGACGAAGTTACGGTAAAAATTATTGAAATAGACGACATGGGCCGAGTTAACTTAACCTTAAAAGGCTTGCCGGAAAACGAACACTTATGGAAAGACGGCAAAGGCAAGCAAGAAATGGGGGCTTTCGGCAATGGCGGTCGCCCATCCTTTAGCAACGGCGACAGAGGCGGCAGAGGTAGAGACAGATATTAATTTGTCATTGCCATGCCGTCATTCCTGCGTAGGCAGGAATCCATCCACCCCTCCTGACAAGGAGGGGTTAGGGGAGGTTTCGTCATTGCGGCCTTGGCCTCGTCATCGCTACGCGAGATCTGGCGAAGCCACGACAATCAATTTCCTTATTATCAATAGCAGTCTTATTATTTCAAACAGAAACACCCCTTAATTAAGGGGTGTTTCTATTTACTAGCTTTGCCATAATCGTACGAAAATACTATAATGAAATCATGTGAGATATAAATTAAAATACCGCGACTAATAAACTGAACCATGGATTATCAAGATTATATTTTAAAAAATAATAATAATGAATTTCATTTTTGGTTCTCGGCCAGACTTAAATTAATAGAAAATTTATTAAAAAATTTTTTATTCGCAACAAATAAAAAATTAATTTTAGACCTCGGTTGCGGCACGGGTACGGAGCTGGAAAAATTGGCAAAATATGGAACGGTAAGCGCGCTTGACATAAATCAATCGGCCCTGGCACTGGCTAAAGAGAAAAAATGCCAAGCTATTTTAGCTGATATAGAAAAATTTACATTGCCCAAAGAAAATTACGACGTCATCTGCTGTTTTGATCTATTAGAGCATTTAAATGAAGACGAAAAAGTTTTAAACAACATTTGCCAATCGCTCAAAAATAATGGTTATTTATTTTTTACCGTGCCGGCTGTTAAATCGATTTTTAGCACCCATGATTTGGCTTTATCTCACCGGCGCCGTTATAATAGGGAGGAATTAAATCATAAATTAATTAAAACAGGTTTTACCGTCATGTCTCTAGGCTACTGGAATTCAATCTTATTCCCTTTGGAAGCGGCCGTAAGAATAATAAAAAGGTTTTTATATTTTAGACTCTTCAAAAAAATTGATTTAAGGCCGGACACTAAACCGATTAACTCGACCATGAATAAAATATTTTTTGCTGTTTTAAATCTTGAAAATATTCTAATTGATCATGGAATGAAATTTCCTTTTGGTCTAACTATCTATGGCGTTGCCAAAAAAAATGTTAGTTGAATTTTGCTTGCCGGTTTATAATGAAAAAAGGATTTTAAAAACTAATGTTATAAAATTGTTAGATTTTTTAAACCGACAAAATTTTGCTTTTAGCTGGCTGATAGTTATTGTTAATAATGGCTCAACCGATAACACGGTAAAAATTGGCCGAGAACTAACCGGGGAACGAATAAAAATAATAAATTTTTCTCAAAAAGGCAAAGGCGGAGCGATTAAGCGATATAGCCTGATGAGCGCGGCTGATTGGCTGATTTACATGGATGTTGACTTGGCCGTTTCGCTGGAAAATATAAATGATTTAATTAAAATATTGACCGATAATAATTACGATATAATTATGGGTTCGAGGCTTTTGACCGGTTCTAAAGTTGAACGTTCATTCATTAGGAGCTTAAGCTCAAAAATTTATAATAGTTTTTCCCGGCTGATATTAAAACATAAATTTTTTGATTTGCAATGTGGCTTTAAAATGATAAGGGGTGAGGTTTTAAAAAAAATTACGCCATTAATTAAAGATAGCAATTGGTTTTTTGACACTGAATTAATTTACTTGGCTTACCGCCGTAATTACCGGATCAAAGAAATTCCGGTTAATTGGTCAGAAAATAGATACCAGCTGAGAAAAAGCAAAGTTAAATTGATTAAAGACGGGCTAAAATTCCTTAAAAATCTTATTGAATTAAAAACAAGGCTTTAAAAAACACAAACCACATTTATGAAAATTATATCTGATTTTTACAAAGAAAATAAAAAAATAATTTGGTCAATATTACTGCTCTTAATTATCTACAAAATTTTACTTCTTAGCCTCGCTTTTTTAAATTATTATTACACATTTAAAATAGAAAGGTTTAATTATTCAATGTTGCTTAACTTTTGGAGCCATTGGGACGCTGAACATTACCTTGCCATCGCGCGAGAAGGCTACAGTTTATCTAAATCCAACATGGCCTTTTTTCCGCTTTACCCACTGCTAATCAAAATTTTAAGCTATTTCTTCGGGCTTAAGCTGGCCGCTTATTTAATTAATTTTTTCGCGTTAACCGGCGCTCTAATCGGGTTGTTTAAATTCGTCAAATTAGATCTTGACGAAAATGCCGCTTGGCGTTCTTTGTTTTATCTCTTGCTTTTTCCGACCGCCATATTTCTATCCGCATTTTATACCGAATCATTATTTCTACTCTTGACAATCTGGATTTTTTATTTAGTCAGGAAAAAAAATTGGCTGACTGCCGGAATTTTCGGTCTTTTAGCCGGATTGACGAGAATTGAAAGCGCGGCTATATTTATTTTTATGCTTTATGAATATTTAGCCGATAAAGACTTTAATTTTAGAAAAATAAAAAAAGAATTTATTTATTGTTTTTTCCCATTAGCTGGTATTCTGTTATATTCTTTATATTTAAAATTACAATTCGGACAATTTTTTATTTTTCTAAAGTCACAAGCCGCCTGGGGAAAAACATTTACTTTTCCGTGGCAACCAATCGGCGATTATTTGATGACATTTTTTACTTTTAGCCTAGCTACTACCCATTATTATTTAGCCCGCGCTTTTGATTTAATCTTTTTTATTGCCAGCCTCATAATGGGCAGCCTAGTATTATTAAGGCTGCGAATTTCCTATGGATTATATATAATATTCTCTGTTATCATGGTAAGTTTTACCTCTGATTTAGCTTCAACTAACCGCCGGGCGATAATTTTATTTCCGATATTAATTTTATTGGCCAAATGGGGTAAAAATCCGATTATTAATTTTACCATCTTTATGCTATTCGCCGGTTTATTCTCTTTGTTTATTTTTAGATTTAGACCGCTGCTTTTCCGCCCATATTGAAAAGAAAAAATCCAAATGCGACTATAAATTCAGCCGAGCCTTAACCGAATCTGAAATAAAAAACATAGAAGAAAAAGTCAACGAAATAATTAAATCTAGCCTGCCGGTTACGTCTGAAATGATGCCGGCGAGAGAAGCTAAAAAACTATTTGGAGCTAAGGCGCCCGAAGGGGAAAGCGATATCAGGGTAGTAAAAATCGGCGATTACGACGCTGTTCCCTGTGTCGGCGCGCACGTCAGCGCCACTAAAGAAATCGGGCAATTCAGAATAATTTCTTCCGACTTTAATGATGGAGTTTTAAGAGTTAGATACAAACTAAATTAATAACGTCGGCGTGAAAGCGAAATTTTTATTTGTCATTGCGGGCCAAGCCTGCCGGCCAGCCTGTCCGGCAGGCAGGCAGGCTTTCGCGGGAATGACAATAAAAGTTAGTCGCTCGCAATGACAACCAACATATATGCTAAAATCAGAAATTAGAAAAGATTATTTGTCCGATCAACAGGTTATTATCACTCCCGGCCGAGCCAAGCGCCCGCGCGATATTAAAGAACAGACTATTATTTCCCGTATGTCCGATTGCCCTTTCTGCCTGGAAAAAATAAACCCAAAAAATATTGTTGATAAAA
>JACQYU010000018.1 GCA_016208065.1 Candidatus Falkowiibacteriota bacterium
GGATAAATAATTTTATAAATAATTTTTAATATCTTAATTTTTTAAAAATTACAAAATTTAAAAATTTAAAAATTATTTCACTATAATCTCCCCTCGGCAATTATCCTTATCTATGCCGGCGGCGTTAGCCTCATCAGTATCAATATGCATAGCCAACTTAAAAGAAGGATCTACCCTTACTAGAACATTTTCAAACATTAAATCGCGGTCGCCGCTCGTATCAACTTTAACGCGATCATAATTTTTTACCTCGAACTTAGCCGCGGACGCCGGGTCAATATGAATATGCCTTAAAGCTAAAATTACCCCTTGTTTTAAAACCACATTCCCTTTCGGGCCGACAATTTTAATCCCCGGCGTATCGCTTAAATTACCGGAATCCCTTACCGGCGGATTCAAACCTAAGGCGCGAGCCTCGGTCTCGCTGATTTCCACCTGCGTTTCTTTACGGCATGGCCCTAAAATTCTAACACCATCAAGCTCCCCGCCCGGGCCGATTAGTTTAACCTTTTCTTCGGCCGCGAATTGGCCGGTCTGAGACAAATCTTTATATTTAGATAGCTCAAAACCCGGACCGAATAATTTTTCTAAATCCGGTTTTGATAAATGAACATGGCGGGCAGATATTTCAATAGGGACTTTCATAATCAATTTTACGTAATTGCGAGGAGCGCCAGCGAATGCGGACTCTTCGCTTTCGCTTAAATATCCTTTTTGTTTAATAAGCCGTTTTGCGCTCCGGGAAGGCTAACTACGGAAGCGGCATTTTTTGAAGCCAACAGCAGCGACTTTTTAATATCCTGCTTATATAATTCCAGACCGGCAATAAAAGCTGAACCGAAAGCGTCTCCGACTCCGGTAGTGTCGGCGCGCTGTTTTTCTTTAATAACCGGCCGATGATAAATTTTTCCCTCGGCTATCGCGGAAGCGCCATGCCGGCCGCTGGTAATTAAAACTATTTTTGGCCCATAAGAGCTTAGAATTAGAAGCAAATTTTTTACTTTATTTAAAAACGCCGGGCCTTTATTTTTATATTTTTTTAGAGATATGGCCAACTCTATGGCTTCATCTTTATTAAGTATTAAACAAGTTGTTCTTTTAAAATATTTGCTAAGATTTAAAACGCCGGTTAAAATTTGCCTATGGCCGGGATTCCAGGCGATTTTTCCGCTTTTCACGGAAAAAATTTTTTCCAGATTATTTTTCCATTCGCCGGATAATGAAGTTAAATAAATCCAATCGGCATTTTTCATAATTCGTAATTCGTAATCGCCGATTGCTAACTGATTATTAGCCGCGCGGTTGGAAAAAACAATATGTTCGTTAGTCGGACCGACCAATAAAAAAGAAAAGCCGGTTTCCTTATTTTTCACTTTCTGTATTAAGGCAATATCAACTCCCCTTTTTTTAAAATTGCTTAAAATTCTTTGGCCGCGCTCATCGCCGCCGATCGCGGACAAACAGGCCGCTTTAAAGCCGAAATTTGATAAATTAACCGCGGCATTAGCCGCGCCGCCGCCAAAACCGGAAAAAGACTTGTCAATCTTGATTTTAGCGCCATACTCAAAAGCCAATAATTTTTGCCTGATCAAATCTTTCTTGTTATTAATTAAAATCCCTTCCTTGGTATAAAAAGTTATGTCCTCGGTCGCGCCGCCTATGGTTATAACATCGTATTTTACTCCATTGGAAATTTTATTCAAATTATATTCTCTTTTATTTCCCATACAATACATAATAGTATATCCCCTATTTTTTGAAAATTGTCTGCCGAATTTCTAACGGAGGCGAATAAAAAAACAATTGATATTTATATGTTAATATTATAACACATAAAACCCCTCTTGCGCCAGATAATTTATCAAGAGGGCCGGGAGCATCCAATATTATATCATTTTTTTAATAAATCTTTGGCAAATTTCTTTATTTCCGGGCCGATATCGTCGCGGTCAAAAGCGTATTCCAATATAGTCTTCATATAATTAAGCGGGTCGCCGGTAGTAAGCCATTCCCCTCCCTGCACTTTCTTGGCGTAGAATTTACCGCCTTGCTTAACATATTGCTTGATAGCATCAACAATCCAAAGTTCATTGCCTTTGCCTAAAGCGGTGTTTTTTAAAATATCCACAATTTCCTGGCTTAAAATCATACGGCCGAAATCGGCCAGGCGCGATGGCGCTTCTTTTACGCTTGGCTTTTCAACTATGTCTTGAATTTGCATACTGCCTTTTTTTACTTTAACAATGCCGTAGCGGACAACTTCTTCTTTTTTTACTTCTTGCACGCCGATCATAAGATGCCCGGTTTTATTGTAATCATCAACCATCTGCTTGGCGAATGGCACTTTGGCTTTTACCAAATCATCGCCCCAGACAAACATAAACGGCTCGTTTTTCACAATGCTGGCCGCGGATAAAACCGGCGTGCCGTTGCCGTACGGCCCTTTTTGCCTGACATAAATAAAATTGGCGAGGTTAGCTATCTTTTTTACCTCTTCCATTAATTTATCCTTGCCGGCCTTTTTTAAATCATCAATCAAAGCCCAATTATAATCAAAATGGTCTTCCAGGGGTTTTTTATCCCACTTAGTAACTAAAATTATATCCTCAATTCCGGCCGCCACCAGCTCTTCCACTACTAGCTGAATAATCGGCTTATCAACGATCGGCAGCATTTCCTTGGGCATGGACTTAGTCGCCGGCAGAAGCCTGGTGCCCGAACCGGCCACGGCCACAATAGCTTTTTTTATTTTTTGCATAAAATACTTCTGTCATTCCGGACTTGATCCGAAATCCGGAATTTTTTTCCAGATCCCGTATCACGGCGCAGGATAACAATATATTACATCTAATATTTAAAATAATTTATTCCAACGGACTTTTTATTCCTCTTATTTTATTATCCGCCACTTTAGTATAAATTTGCGTGGTTTCTAAACGCGCATGGCCTAAAAGCTCCTGTATATATCTTATATCAGTTCCGTTCTCAAGTAAATATGTGGCAAAACCATGGCGCAAGCTATGCGCGGAAGCGTTAGGATTAACTTCGGCTGATTTAACCGCTTCCTCTACTATTTTTTGCGCGCTCCTAACGGCTAATTTTTCTCCGGCCACGTAGCTCTCAAACAAAAAAACCAACGGCTTATATTCAAGCAAATATTTTTCAATATCGCTTAAGGTTTTATCCGATACTATGGTAATCCGATCCTTGGCGCCTTTGCCATGCCTAATAGTTATTATCTTTCTAATAAAATCTATGTCATTTATTTTTAAATCAACGGCTTCGCTGACGCGCAAGCCCGATCCGAATAAAATTTGGATCATTAATTTATGCTTAATATTATCCAAACAATTTATCATTTTTACCACTTCGTTTTTATTTAATACTACCGGCAATTTTTTCTCGGCTTTAGGCCGCCTAATCCCGATTTTTGGCACAAAAAACTTTCTTTGCAATATGCCTTCGTAATAAAATTTTAAAGCATTTATTGCCAAATTAACTGTTGATGATGATTTACCAAGGCCGAACAAACAATCCATATAATCCCGTATATCTTCGTAATTTATCTCTCTTGACCCTTTGTTTGCAAATCTAAGCAATTCTTTGTTATAATAAACATAAGCTTGAATGGTTTTTGGGCTGAAATTGCGTATTCTCATTTCCCTGACTAAATTAAACATCGGATCCTTGCTTGGATATTGATAATTTCCGTTCATAAACGGTTCTGATTAGAAATTTATATTATAATTTTAACTAATTTTAAATATTAATTCAATAAGTTCAGATATAACTAGTTAGGCGAAATTTTAGAAAAAATACTTTGAAAAAATGAATTTAGCAATTAACTTCGCATAATGGAATTATGCGAAATAAATTGCTCTTGATTCATTTTTCCGTATTTTTCCTAAAACTCAAGGGGACGCTGCGCTTTTGCCCCGCTCATTATTAATAAATTTACATATAGGTTAGCGGGGCAAACCCTCGCCTAACAACGCGATATACGGCTCGGAGCTCAGCCCGCTCCTCGCCCAAATTTTCCTCGCTTTCAGCTCGGAAAACTTCGTATATCGGTGAACGTTAGGCGAAATTTTAACAATTTATTATTTTATTTTTTATGAAAATAATTCTCAATAAAAAATTCGGCCAATATATAATTATGCTAACTTTAATTGTTACTTTGCCCTATCTTTATATTAATGCTTTTAAATATGTCACTGAAAATCACTTGCGATATATTCTTTATTATTTATTATTCTTATTATTGGTTTCCCCCATTATACTATTACTCTATTTCATTATTATTAACATTTTACAAATTAGACTCTATTTGCATTCTTGGATGTTGAAGAAAATTGCTAATAAATATGACTTAAATTTTTATAGAAATTATAAAATACCAAATTTTTATTTGATTCATAATAATAAAATAAACAATATTACAGGGGAAATTAACCACCATAAAATAGAAATATATGAAATTGTATATACAGTTGCAGATTTAACATTTCCAACTGCATATTTTGTAAAAGATAATGACAAAATTATGTTAAGTACATGGCCAATTGGCACACGCTTTATATCGTCTAAAAATATTGAGAAATGGATACAATCAATTAAAATGGGAACTACTTTTAATTTTAGTAAAGCCCGATCGAGAATGAGTTGGATTATTTATACAATAATATCGTTCTTGCTGGGACTACTAATTTTATATAAATTTAATTAAAAACATTAAAAAAATAAAATAATAAATTATTAAAACTCAAGGGGTCGCTGCGCTTTTGCCCCGCTCATTATTAATAATTTACATATAGGAAAGCGGGGCAAACCCTCGCCTAACAACGCGATATACGGCTCGGAGCTCAGCCCGCTCCTCACCAAAATTTTAATGCTTTTTTATTTTTCAATACGGCAAATCGCATCGAAAATATGCATTATATAAACAAGATTTTCTTTCATTGATAAATCGTTATCCTTTCCTTATTAATGTAATCAACAAGATAAGGACTTATAGCCTTTTCGGTAAGTAGA
>JACQYU010000003.1 GCA_016208065.1 Candidatus Falkowiibacteriota bacterium
ATAATTGAATTTCGTGTCTACGAACTGGAGATTGCCGCGCCCCGGCTAAAGCGTCGGGGCTCGCAATGACAATTAAAATTTTAAAATTAAATCATGCCGGAAAATTCAACTAAATATTTAGAAAAAATAATATCTTTTATAATTAAGGGCGTTATTTTTATTTTACCTTTGTTTTTTTTGCCTTGGACCGGCGAATACTTTGAGTTTAACAAGCAATTTTGTCTTTGCTTAACTATGCCGCTGGCTTTGTTTTTATGGCTCGTACGCCAGGCGATAGAGGGCCGGGTAAAAATTAAAACTAATCCGTTAAATTTACCGATTATAATTTTTTTAGTTCTAACCGGTGTTTCAGCCGTTTTTAGCTTAGACATATTTTCTTCTTTTTTCGGCTCTTACGGCCGTTTTTCCGACGCTTGGCTAGGCTTATTAAATTTAGCGATTTTTTATTGGCTATTAATTAATGCCGGCCCGGCCGACAGCGCGGAAAAGATTTTTGATTTATTAAAATTATTATTTTACTCCGCTTTTTTAGCGGCAGTTATTTCGCTTTTTGCGATATTCGGCGCGATACAATCGCTAATGGCTGATCCGCTTAATATTTTATCAGCTCTATCATTTAATCCGGCCGGCGGCTCGCTTTTAAGCCTGGCTGTTTTTTTAGCGGTGATTTCGGTTGCGGCCGCGGGACTTTTATTCGCCGGCAATCTTAAAAAGTTTGACCGCGTTATTTTTAGCATGGGCTTGATTTTATCTTTACTGGCGATAGCTTTGATAAATTTTTATTTAAGCTGGATAATTTTGGCTTTAGGAGCGGGGCTTTTAGTTATTTTTCGTTTTTTAGGGGTTAAGCTTGATTTTAAAAAAATATTAAATTATTATCTGTTAATTCCGGCCGCCTTAATGCTGTTGGCCGTTTTAATGCTCGCGTTTCCAAAAGTTAATCCGGCTAAAATAATTTTAGGCCGCGAACTGCCTTTTGAGGCGGCCTTAGATTATAAAACTTCGGCTTTAATAACTAAAAGCGCTATAGAAAAAAATCCGATTTTAGGCAGCGGTCCGGCGACTTTTTCCTATATTTTTTCCCTTTACCGCCCGGCCGAGTTTAACCAAAATAATTATTGGCAGATTAGGTTTGACAAAAGCTACTCGCATTTTTTAGAAATATCGGCTACCGCCGGATTGCCGGCCGGCTTAAGCTATTTTTTAATCATCAGCTTAATTATTTATATAAATATTATTTTATTTTTTAAACATTTTAAGAACAGGGGGATGCCGTTAAAAAGCGAGGATTATGATTTAATCGCTATAATATTTACGGTTTTCGTTTTATTATTTTTTTCCCAGCTGCTTTTTTACTTTAACACGGTTTTAAATTTTTCTTTTTGGCTTTTCGCCGCGCTAGTAATCGCTTTCTGGCAAATTCACAGTCAGCCAATCTTCAAAGAAAAAATAATAGATTTAAATAAAACCGTTTTATTATCCCGGATTTGGCTTTTAACTTTATTTTTCTTAGGCGCTTTATGGCTAACGCTTATGGCTTTTCAAATAAAGTTTTTAGCGGCCGAATTAATCGCGGTTTCCAATTCAAATCGCGAAGCCGGTTTGCTTATGGCGGTTAAACTAAGCCCCGATCGGGCTAATTATAATATTGATCTGGCTAAATTTTATTTAAATCGCGTACGGTTAGAAGCGGTTAAGCCGGAAGATGAAAAAGATAATAATTTTATTCAGCTTAATATTTCCCGCTCAATCGAAGCGGGCCGGCAAGCCGTTGAAGCGGCGCCCAATTCAGTTAAAACCAGCGAAACTTTAGGCATGATTTATCGGGACGTTAGGCCGTTAACGATCGGCTCTGAAATTTGGGCGGTACAGTTTTTTCAAAGCGCTTTAAATTTAGAGCCGACTAATCCGATTTTAGCCGCGGAGCTAGCCAAGGCTTATTTAAACAATAATGACGCGGCTAACGCGGAAAAATATTTTATTAAAGCTTTGGAGTTAAAGCCCGATTATTACGAAGCTAAATTCGGCTTAGCAAAAGTTTATTTAAAAAATAAAAAAGACAGCCTGGCCCTTAATCTTTTAAATGAGCTGGCCGCCAAGGTTTATGACCAGGAAATTATTTATGAGCTCGGCAGATATTATTATAATCACGGCGAAATTGATAAGGCTATAGACAGGTTTAAATTGGTTTTAAGCTTTTCGCCCAAGCATTCCAACAGCTTATACAGCTTAGCCATCGCTTACGAGGCTAAGGGCGATATTAAAGAGGCATTGAAATATTACGAAAAAGTGCTAGAATTAAATCCGGGCAATGAGGAGATTAAAAATAAAATTAAAGAGTTAAATTAATAATTTATGTTTAATAAAGCAATAAATTGGTTTTTAGGGACTCAAGAAAAAAGAAAAACCATACTTTGGGCTGTAATTATTTTAGTTTCGGCATTACTTATTTTAACGGTTTTTAACGGCATGTTTTCGGGCAATGGGAAAAATTTCGGCCGTTTAAGCGATTGGGCGGATTTTTCAAAATACCAGGCCGTGTTTTTATCCAACGGCCAGGTTTATTTCGGCAAAGTAACGGACGCCAACAATCAAACTTTGGTTTTAGAAGATATCTATTATCTGCGTTCAGCCGGCAATCTGCAGACTTCGTGGAAGCGATCAGAGCGTATGAAATGAAAAAGTAAATTATTTTGACTTAATATTTTATTATGTTATTATAATAAAATATGACGTTAACTCCGGAACAATTTAATAAGTTGGTAAATAAAGAGGATTTAAGAGAGCTTGAAGAAAGAATTGACGCAAAGATTGATAAGGGAATCGATCAAGTTTTAACCGCCGTTGACGGCTTGGCAAAGTCGGTTAAAGATTTTCACGTTGAAATGGCGTCCAATCAAGGCGCTCACGATAGAATGTCGGATAAAATAAATAATCATGAGACTAGGATAGGGAAGCTAGAATATAAAAGCGTTTAGTTGATAATTTTTTTCATAAAAAAGAGGACAGCGCGCGAGGTGCTGTCCTTTATTGTTTGTGTTTTTTTTCTGCCCTAGGCTAAAACTTTTTTCAGCCGTTTATGGGCTTCCAGGTATTTTTCAGTGGTTTTTTTGATGACCGCTTCCGGCAGTTTCGGCGCCGGCGGTTTTTTATTCCAGCCGATGGACTTAAGATAATCCCGCACAAATTGTTTATCAAAACTGGGCTGGGGACCGCCCGGCTTATAAGTATCGGCCGGCCAGAAGCGGGATGAATCCGGGGTTAAAATTTCATCAATCACTATAAGCCCGCCGTTTTCATCCAGGCCGAATTCAAATTTGGTGTCGGCGATGATGACGCCGGCCTGTTCCGCCAATTCCTGCGCCTGCTCGTAGAGGCGTAAGCTCCTTGTTTTTATGATGGCTGACCGTATGCCGCCGACTATTGCCGTCATTTGATCGTAACTGATGTTTTCATCGTGCTCGCCGGCCTCAGCTTTAGTGGACGGGGTGAGAATCGGTGTGGGGAGTTTTTGCGATTCTATTAGGCCGGGCGGCAGTTTTATACCGCAAACGGTTCCGCTTTTCTGATAAGATTCCCAAGCTGATCCGGAAATGTATCCGCGCACGATGCATTCAACCGGCAGAGGTTGAGCTTTCCTTACCAGCATACTGCGGCCTTTGAGTTTTTCGGCATAAGGTATACAGACATCCGGGTATATATCCGTGTCACAAGTGAGAAAATGATTTGGGATATTCCAGAGTTTTTTAAACCAAAGCTCTGAAATTCCGTTCAGGGTTTGGCCTTTTTTTGGGATCGGATCAGGTAAAACCACGTCAAAGGCGGAAATGCGATCAGTCGCTACTAAAAGCAAATAATCGCCCAGATCATAGACATCCCGAACTTTGCCTCGTTTCGGTACGCCGATTCCCGTGAAATTTGTTTCCGTAATCATGTTTTTTTCCTTTCAGATTTTTGGGTTGGGGTTTGGTGGTTCAGGAATTAAGCCATTTTCCAAAGACACCTTTTCTTCCAGTATTTTTTCTTTTTTTAATTTTTCATAGTATGCTTGTAGCTTTGGAATAAAATCGGAATAGGAAAGGACTACGAGTTCGGCTATGCCCAGGGCGCTGTTTACATAGCCGGCTTTTGGGTTGATTGAGTTGAAGCCAGCCGTAAAAACCACGGTGCCAGCGGGAAAATCTTCATTAGCGCGTTTGGCGGTTTTGTCAGTAGGTATAGCCAAGACAAGTTTATAAGTTTGTCCGTCGGTTTTTAAAATAGTTTTAACAATTGATGGAAGATTGAATTGCAAACCTCCGATAATAGCCAGTAAATCCTCATCAATTTCGCGGACGAACTCTTCCAGTCCAGCACCGGTATGCCAATGGCATGAAGCAACGCTTACTTTATAAGGAATGCCGATTTCTTTGAGGATGTCCAAAATTATGTTTGCCGTTGCCCGATCAGACCTACTGCCTAAAAGAATTCTAACTCTTGATTTGCTCATGTTTTTTCTCCTTTCGGTTTTCTAAAAAGTTTTTATTTTGTAGGTTCGTAGCCGGTAATCCGCGAAATCGCTTTTAAGCTTCGCGAAATATTCTTCTGCCATTCTTCGCCCCGGTTCAGCCAATCGTTTATAATCCATCAGGGCGATAATTTCTTCCTGTAAATTCGTTGGCAGGTTAATTTCGGCCATTTTCCTTTTCAAAATTCGGAGGAACTCGTCATATTCGTTATAACTGCCATCTGGGTTAACGGCCGCTTCCTGGACAATCCGGTAGGCGTCATCGCTGATTCCAGCTCTTTTTAAAACGGTTTGAATCGCGCTACCGGCCATTCCGGGAAATTTCATGAAAGCCTCTTCGATTTTTTTAGGATTGGCTACGCAGGTATTCATTTCTTTCATAATACGACCAACAGCGATGAAAAATGGCATAAAATAGTTGCCGATATTCCGCATCAGATATGACCGCTTCATATTTCCGGCGTGGGGGAATTTCTGCAGTTTTTCCGCCAAAAAACCGAGATTATGCTGGGTTTCTTCAATCATCACGTCGCCGCCTTCCGTATACCAAAGATTGACTTTAGGCATAACCGAAGAACCTTTGGCGCCAGGCCTTTTTATCTTCTGGAAAAAATGAGCCGGAGCGCTGGCCATTTTAATGAAATCTTCCATTAGCTTATAGAGCTGATCAAGAATGGTCATAATGGTTCTAAGGATTTGCGCTTCGCGAGCGTAGGTGACGCATTGGAAAGTCATTTCTTCATGATGCAGGCCAAAACTTTCCACGAATTTTTTGGAAAATCCGCGCCAATCAACATCGGGATAGGCGGCATAATGCGTGACAAAGCCTCCGGTGGCGCCGGTAAATTTTCCGGAAAAAACCTTAAAGGAATTTTCTCTGGCTAAATCTTCCCTGATTGTTCGGCTGATCGCTTCAAGCGTGTTGGCGATTTTTTTGCCATAAGTAGTCGGTTCGGCGAACTGGTCATGGGTTGATTCCGGCACATAAAGAAAATAAGGAAATTTTTCAGCGAACTTTATGAGGAATTCCAGGAGGTCTAGAAGTTTGCGCATGAAATGCACGTAGACCAGCTCATTGGCGACGATGCCAAAGACGATGCTCATAATGTCTTCAGAGGTAGCCGCGAAATTGAAAGCTTCAATTTTTTTACACAAGTTGGCCAGGAATTTTTTACCGCGGATCACAAAGTCATAAAGAACCCGGAGCTTAAGATAATCTCCGGCCGCCGCGGTGTCATGCTCGGAAACCTTTTCAACTTCTTCGGCCATTTTTATTTCTTCTGGTTTTATGCCGAGACGGTTCAGGTATTTAATTTCCGAACCGGACAATCGGCCGCTGATTTTTCTTAATTTTCCGGTGTAGCCGGCCATGAGTTTGCTTAAAGCCTTAAAGTAAGAAATTAAAACCATGAACCGTTTTTTGCCGATTGATCGGGCCGAAGTAACGTTTTCCATGAAAGCCACGCTGTCCTTGTACCTGCCGAGCGCCGGAATGGGCGACTTTTGCCTCTCTATGTCCTCGTCAGTCAATTTAAGATTAAACAGTTCTTTTAGGGGACGTAGCCTAGAACCGTATCCCACAACCATATTTTGCAACAAATTTTTTGCGTACTCATATGCTTCATTCATTTTTTTCTCCTTCTCGGTTTATTTGTTAATCTGATATATTTGCCATTTCAGTTATTATATTAATTTTTAACGAACATAAAAAGCCAAGCTCCTCCATGGCTCGGCCTCCTTGATTGTTATGAATAACTTACCTTAAATTGGGTGAAATTGCAAGGGGAAATAATTAAAGCGGTCCGACCGCTTCATAGCGGTCGGACCGCTGGTTGTGTTGCTGGTCGGAATCGAAGCTCCTCGGTGCTTTACTGTCGAAATAGAAAACGGAAGCATGGGATTGCTCCCACGTGAGTTTGCCGCGCCCGCTTAGCCTCGCGGAATATATTGTTTGGTTTTTTGTGCCCGAGGAGGTAATTGAACCCTCAAGGGATTGCTCCCACACGATTTTGAGTCGTGCGCGTTTGCCAATTTCACCACTCGGGCATAAATAAAATTTTATTATTAGCAGGCAGGCTAAGCAAGGGGGGGCGGGAGTCGTGCGCGTCTACCAGTTTCACCACAGCGGCTTGATGATAAAATAAAACTAGCCGAAATCGCTAGCGATTTTATTATAAATTATATCATTAAAATTGTCAAAGCAACTTAATTGGGGTATAATATAAATGTAAAATGTAAATCTCAAAATTAAAAATGACAATGTAAAGTTTAAAGTTATATGCCACTACGAGAAGCCCATAATCGGGTGGCGAAACAATCTTTAGTTAAGTGCAACGTTTGTGAGATTGCTTCGCTCCTTTCAGTCGCTCGCAATGACAATAAAAATAATTTTGCATTTTAAACTGTCATTTTTAATTTTGACTTTTTATCATGGGTAAAATTATTTCCATAGTCAACCAAAAAGGCGGGGTGGGTAAAACCACCACGGCTTTAAATTTGGGCGCTTATTTAGCCTATCTCGGCAAGCTGGTTTTACTGGTTGATATTGACCCGCAAGCTAATGCCACTTCCGGCCTAGGCGTTGACCATAAAAATCTGGAGCACGGCGTTTACGAGGCTTTAATCGGGCAAAAGCCGATTTTTGAGGTTATAAAATATACTTTGCAGGACGGCTATAAAATCGCTCCGGCCACGATCGCTTTGGCCGGCGCCGGCATAGAGTTGGTTAATATGGAAGACAGGGAATTCAGGCTGTCGCGGATTTTAAATTTGGTAAAAGATGAATATGATTATATTATTATAGACGGTCCGCCTTCGCTCGGACTTTTAACCGTTAATAGCTTAGTCGCGGCCGACGAAGTTTTAATTCCGATTCAAAGCGAATATTTCGCCTTAGAAGGCTTAAGCCAACTGCTCCAAACCATCAGTTTAGTGCAAAATAATTTAAAGCCGGAATTGGGCATTATGGGCGCGGTCATTACCATGTTTGATAAGCGCAACCGCTTGTCCGGCTCGGTTATGAACGAGCTTTACCAGTATTTTCCCAACCGCGTCTTTAGAAGTATTATTCCCAGAATCGTGAAGCTGGCCGAGGCGCCGAGCTACGGCCGTTCCATTTTATATTATGATCCGGCATCAAAAGGCGGCCGGGCTTATGAAAAATTGGCCAGATAGGTTATTGATTTGGAGAGAAAATGGT
>JACQYU010000012.1 GCA_016208065.1 Candidatus Falkowiibacteriota bacterium
ATTGATATGATGGGCCGTAAACCGATTGATTTTTTCGTTCTCCCGCGACAAAGATCTTGTTTTATATAAAAACGGCTTAAAAACAAAAAACATCAATCCACCCAAAACCAGAGTAATTAGAGTAATCTGCGGAGAAATATTTATGGCTACCAAAAGAAAAATAAATAAACTGGCGACGATCATCAGGCTGCTGCTTATAGTCTGCAGTAAAGAGCTGCCGTTTTGGACATTAGTTACTAAAATGGTATCAAGATAGCCTAATTTTTGCTTTATTAAATATTGCCAATTGGCTTCGGCCGTAAGCTTAAATAATTCGCCCCTGGTTTTTTCTTCATAGACCGCGGTAATTTTTATTTTAATGTAATTTGACAATAGTAGGATTAAAACCCTTAGCATAAGCAAACCGCAAATAAAAATGAATAAATATTTTAAGCTGAAGTTTATCTGTAAAAAATCAAAAAATTTCTTAATTATTTTAGAAATAGGGTCGTCGGCCTTATCGCTAGTTCCGGAAATAAAAGAAAACATGGGGATAGCCGCATTGATGCCTATGCCTTCAAGCAGGCTGCTTAAAAACCCAAGTAAAGTTAAAGCAATAATTTGTTTTTTATAACCCCAATAAGCGCGATAAAAAATACTGAAAAAATTCACTAATTTTTTGTTCGGCAAAATCATAAATAATAAAAATTACCATTTATTAATTTCATCAACAATTTTGCTTTTCAATTTTAAATACGATTTAATCGCCTGTTTTTCCACTTCCGGCGAAACTAGACGCAAAATTTCCTTGCCTAAGATACGGTACTGGCCGCCGACTTTATTGGCCCGTATCAGCCCTTTTTTAAGCAAGCGCTTAATCGTGCTTGGGCTTAATTTAAGTATTTTTTGCGTTTCCTCGGTAGTATAAACCGCGTTAGATTTTATTTCTTCCGGCATATATGTATTTTATCTTATTATAGCAAAAGGTGTCAACGGGTGTCAATGGGTATATTTTATAAATAAAATAGAGGCTGGTTCCTATAAAACCGCCCCTGACTATAACTAATCAAACATTTATCCCCCAAGATCGTCCGGCAGAGGAAGCTCTAACCCTGAATAATAATTTTATTATTAACCGCGGATTTTATGGCTTTTTCTAATTTAACAACTAATTTCTTATAATCCAATTCCTCGGCTCTTTTTAAGCCGCCGAGCGCTAATTCAATTCTTAAATCAGCGCTAGCGCCAAGCTGTTCTATTTTTTCAGCCAAGTCTTTATAATTATCCGATTGAAAAGGCAAAGAGGCGCCCGCGGAAAGCCACTCTAGAGCTCCACCGGAAGGAACAAGACACGGCAAACCCATGGACATAGCTTCGGTTAAAACTACCGAGCCATATTCAACCCACCATTTGGGAAAAACAAAAATATGCGACTTGCTTAAATTTTCATGCATTTTTTCTTTTTCCAGCCAGCCGGGAAAGATAATATACTTTTCCAAATTCAAGTCTTGCGTCATTTTACGCAAACGTTCTTCGTCCGGACCGGTGCCGCCGATGATTACCTGGAATTTATCTTTATTTTTTAATAAGCCAACCGCCTGTATAACCAAATCAAAACCTTTTTCTTTTAAAAGCCGTCCCGAACAATATATAATTATTTTATCCTGGCCGGTTTGCTTGGCCTTAATCGTTTCCGGGCTAATTTGCCGCTCTTTAATAATCTCCGAGGTATTAACCATATCTTCAACAATATGGCCTTTTTCTTTTTTATAGCCGAAATCATAATAAATATCGGCCAGCATCGGCGTATTATAAATAAAGGCTTCTATTTTATTGACAAGCAAATTGCCGATTGTGTATTCCAAAAAAAATCTTGATTTTCTTTTCGCGCGAGCAAAAAAATTTTCCATTTTAACTTCCGGATCATGCCAGCAATTCAGCCTCATATTAAAAAAAACCGCCAAAAACTTTTTCCCGCCAAAAAGCTTATAAGCTCCGCCGCCATATAAAAAATTAAAATCTATATAAAAAACCTCCGCCTTAGCTTCGTATTTTTTAATCAGCTTATAAGCCCCGTACTGTAGCTTTATAAAATTATCGGCGTCAATGTTTTCTTCATAAACCGCGTAAGGCAATTTTTCGTCAATTGTGTTGGCCGCCGATCTGGTTGTCACTACGGACACATCATGGCCAAGCTCGGCCAAACCTTTGGCTTTAAGATGAATATCGGTAACTGACCCGCCGCCGGTTTTAAAATTAAGTTTAGTTGTCAATAAAATAATCTTCATAATTACTCTTAATCAATAATAACTATGGATTGTACTAGTTACAATTATAAAGTTTGGGCTAAGTTTAGGAAATTTTCGTGCGAGGACTGTTTGAGCGAGTTTAAGCGAGCGAGTTCCGCAGTAGAAAATTTACTAAATTTAGCCCAAACTAAAATAACTAATTAGCACAATTCATAATAATAACTTTATCTTCTTTAAACGGACCGTTCTTGATTTCAATCATTTCCGAATCAGTTAAATAAGTAATCGCGTGACCGCCGGATAAGGAAATAAAAAAATTTCCCGGGCTAAGCGTCAATGATTTAACAAGCTTTTTTTGATTATTATATATGTCAATTTTGATTTTGCCTTTTATCGCGACAAAGCAAGTTTGGGTATTAGAAATCCTCCTTAAGCGCTTAGCATGCAGATGGGGCCTGACCGTTTCCCCTTTTCTGCGCCTTAAAGACACTACCTGCAACGGTTCGCTGTCCGAGGTAATTGCCTTAACGCCAGCGGGAAATTTTCTTATTAAAATCCCCAATAAAATTTTATTATAATAAATTTTTTCCATGCTATTGGACTATATATTTTTTCTGGTTAACTACCGGCTTATTTAAAATCAGCTCTTCTTCAGCGACTTTAAAATCGGCCGCCGCCATGATTTTCGCCAGCTCGTGAAAAGCTACCGCCGGCTTCCAATTTAAAATTTTACGAGCCTTGCTTGAATCGCCTTGGAGAAAATCAACTTCGTTCGGCCGAAAATAATTTCTGTCAATTTCAATTATAATCTGGCCGGTTTTACTATCAACGCCTTTTTCCGCCAAACCTTCGCCCTGCCAGACAATACCATAATCAAAATATCGGGACACTTCTTCGACGAACTCTCTGACGCTATGGGTTTCGCCGGTGGAAATAACAAAATCATCCGGCTGGTTATGCTGCAGGATGCGCCAAATAGCCTCCATGTAATCTTTGGAATAGCCCCAGTCCCGCCTGGCTTCAAGATTGCCTAAGCGCACAACGTCCTGCAAGCCGCATTTAATCCTGGCTAGACCCAAGGTAATTTTTCTGGTTACAAAATTCAACCCTCTTCTGGGCGATTCATGGTTGAATAATATGCCGTTGGCGGCGAAAATATTATAACCGGTGCGGAATATTTTCGTCATGTAAAAAGCGCAAACTTTGGAAATGCCATAAGGCGATTGCGGATTAAACGGGGTATTTTCATTTTGGGGCGTGGCCAATACTTTGCCGAACATTTCCGACGAGCTGGCCTGATAATACCTGGTCGGCAGATGCAAATTGCGGATTATTTCCAGCAGGCGCAAAGCGCCCAAAGCATTGGTATTAACCGTAAACTCCGGCACGTCAAAACTTACGCCAACATGGCTTTGCGCGCCTAAATTATAAATTTCATCAGGCTTAATTTGGTTTATTATTCTAACCAAATTAGAGCTGTCGGCCAAGTCGCCATAGGTCATGATAAAATTCGGATTATCAACATTTTCGTAAAGATGATCGACTCTTGAGGTATTAGGCAGGCTGGCTCGCCTTTGCAGGCCGTAAACTTGATAGCCTTTTTCTAAGAGCAATTCGGCTAAATACGAACCGTCTTGCCCGGTTATGCCGGTTATTAAAGCTTTTTTCATAAAATAAAATTTGTATAATTATTTTTCCATTAAATCATTATCTGCTCTTTTTGTAAACCCCGCCGCTATCGTTAATTTTATAGCAGACTAAATTTCCATAAAAAATTAATAAGTAAGATTGTCAATCAGTTCAATATCGTTAGCTTCTAATTTCCAACCTAAAGCTCCATAATTTTCCGCTAAATGTTCAATTTTAGCAACGCCGGGAATAGGGATTATATCTTTAGATATTATCCAGTTCAAAGCTATCTGAATCGGCGTTTTTTTATATTTTTTTGCCAGCGACTTTATTATTTCATGCTCTAAATTCGCCAGCTTGCCTTTAGCTAATGGCCGATAAGCGATTATTTTTATGTTGTTTTTTTTACAATACGGAATAATTTCCTTATTAGCTTCATGGTTAATTAAATTATATTCTATCTGGTTGGCGGCTAATTTTGCCTCGCTTAAATTATTTTGCGCTTCTTTTAGCAACTCAACGCCCGCGTTGCTAACTCCTATATAACGAGCTAGCTTCATATTAACTAAATATTCTAAGGCCCGCATAGTTTCGCTTAAGGGCGTCTCTTTAGTAAGCGAATTTTCCAGCGACCAATGGATAAGATATAAATCAATATAACCAGAGCCCAATCTTTTTAAACTATTCTTAGCCGCCTTAATAACCGCGCCATATTCAAGATTGTCTTTCCAAACTTTGGAAATAATAAAAATATCTTCCCGCTTAAAATTTTTTATGGCCTTACCCACTATTTCTTCGCTTAAACCCCGGCCGTATAATTCGGCAGTATCAATTAGCCTAAAACCTAATTCAAGGCCGGCTTTAAGAGTTCTGATTGACTCTTCGCGATTAGACGGATCTTTTTCATATTTTCCGCCCATACCCCAGGTGCCTAAACCGATTTTAGGTATATTCATAAAATAATTAAGACATTAATTCTATTTTACTTTTTATTTCTTGATCAACTACCGTGGGCAGTTCTTTGGGGTTAATGGTTTCGCCGGTCTTTTCTTTTATTAACCTGGCTAATCTTTCTTCCACATCATGGCCGATTCGTCTTTGAGCCTGATAGGCCGTTTCATTTTCCCGAAAACGGCCAAGGCCGTCTTTATTGATTTGATCATATCTCGGATTTGCTTCGGCCTTATCTAAACGTAAATCTAAATCATTTTTTTCCCGACCGGATTGATCTTTTTCTGTCGGTTTAGCCCAATCAGCGTTTATTGTATAATCATCAATATAATGCATAACCAAACGGGCAGTTTCCTCCTCGGTTAATTTATCTTTTTCTAATAATTTTTCCATATCAACCAAAGAAGAGTGCGCGACTGAATTAACTAAACTGATAATTTCCGGCTTTACTTTAGCTTCAACTAAATACTTGGTCTGCGCTTCTCCGCTCTTTTCATACAGCTCCCAGTTCAACTTGCCGCCCACGGCCATTTCTTTCTCGGCTTTTTAAAAAAAATCATGCAAAGCGGCCGCCATAACCAAATCTCTTTTTACCTCACCGGCGAGTTTTAACTTTTCGGCAAAAATATCGGCTCTGGCAACTTCTACCAGACAATGCTCGGATACATTGCCCCAATCCCTTTCTCCGCCTTTTCTCTGCCATAACCCGACAACTTTATGGAATTTTAACATTTCTCTAGTCTTAATCGCCAGCCGATAAAAATATTTTGTTTTTTGTCTTTCAAACGGATTTGGTTGTGATTCCGGATTTAACCCTTCAATTTTTGTCATGTTTTTTATAATAATTATAAATAAATTATAAAATTTTTGGTTTTGGCGTCGGCAAAATAAATTTACCCCTAAAACCCGCTTTTTTAAGTTTTATAATTAATTCGTCCGCGATATTCCAAGAAAGCATTAAGGCGTAGTCAGGCTGGTCTTTAAACAGCCGGCTCTCGTCAAAGACCGGCAGATGCATGCCCGGGCTAAAAGTGCCGATTTTAAACTCGCTCTTCTCGGCTAAATAATCAATTAAATCTTCATCTAGATTGCAATAATTCAACAGGGTATTGCCTTTGGCCGGCGCGCCTACGCCAACGATATTTTTTCCTTTTGACTTTAGGCTTATAATTAATTTTTGAATGGCCAGCTTATTTTTTTTAACCCGGCGGGCGAAATTAATAAACGTTTCTTTTTTATATAAACCAAATTTTTCCTCGCGGCGGATTAGCTCGGCCACCCTGCCAGCTATCGGGTATTTACCTTTTTTAGCGGCATAAACAATAATGGTGCCGCCGTGGATAGATCCTCTCTCAACGTCAATAATTTCCAGGCCGAACTTTTTAAATAAAATTTTCAAAGGTTTTAATGAATAGTAGCGCAGATGCTCATGGTAAACCGAGTCATATTGCAATTTTTCAATAAAATCCAATAAATAGCCTGATTCTGAAACGAAAACTCCGTCATCAGCTAAGAGGTCTTTAACTCCGGCGACGAAATCATCAAGTTTTTTCACATCCACGTGGGCAAAAACATTGGTAGCGGTAATTATTTTGGCTCGGCCGTATTTTTTAACTACCTTGCCGGCTAATTTTTTTGAAAAAAAATCCACTATCGTCGGAATTTTTTTTCTTAAAGCTAGCTTAGCAATGCTTGAGGGATCAATGCCAAGAATCTTAACTTTATGGGGCCGATAATATGACAATAAAGTCCCGTCATTGCAACCGATATCAATGGCTAAATCACTTTCGCTTAAATTAAAACGTTTAACTAAATTATTTACTAAACTTTCAAAACTTTTTTTCAGGCTATTATTAGAGGACGTATTATAAACATATTCCCTGAAAAGTTTTTCCGGATCAACCGGGTAATTCAGCTGAACCAAATAGCATGACTGGCATAAGCAAAGCTCCAGGGGATAAGTTGCTTCCGGCTTTAAAAGATCAACGGCGCGCAAAAACGCATCGCTGGGCGGCTGATGGCTGAGCGATAAAAATTTATATAATTTTTTTTCTCCGCAGATAAAACAGCTCATATTAAATAATTAATTACTAATTCTTTAAGCCGGAAATAACGACGCCAGATATAAATATTTATTTCAACTCGTATAAATAAATATTATTATAAGAAGTAAGCGGTTTAAGGCCGCTCACCGCGCTAAGATCCCATTCCGGATATTTGTTTTTATCCCAAACCACATAATTGACCCCGTATTTTTTCAATAATTTATTAAAGCCATTATTCTTTAAGATTGTTTCATTATATTCTTTACTTAATTGATCAATAATCTCCGGCCTTTTCCGGGCTAACTCCTGATCATCGTTTTTGATTTTATTAATATAAGCGTAATAATCAACCCCCGACCAATAACCTTCCAAATTCCGATAATAAGACTGGTAGAAAGAAGTCTCTGCTTTATTATCCCCTATTTTTGTATAATAACCTTTAAAATCATTCCTGGCTTGTTTATTTAAATATGAATAAGCAAACAGCGCATCTTTAAACCTTTGAATCGGCACGTTGTTGAAATTAGCGGACGAATTCCAAAATAAATCATGCGGCGTATGTATCGTAAATAAAAACGAATTTTCTTCGGATGTCAAAATCACCCCCGGAGTTACCGGCCGTATTTATAAAAACAACGGCGATTATAAATATAAATAAATATTTTCTTAAATTTTCCCTATTAAAGAGCCGCCAGGCCATATACAAGCTTATAATAATGGCCAGAGGGACAATAAAATAAAAATAATAATGGCCATATTGCAGCATCCGGCCGGTAATAATCTGCTGGTTAAGGGTAACCCAGCCGCTTAAAATTATAGCGAAAATCAATGGCCAATTTTCATCGTCTCGGCGCTTATAAAAATATAAGGCAAACAAAATTAAGGTAATAAAACCGATTTTACTGAAAATCGGCCCGCGGCCGGACGACATCCATAAAAAATAAGCCGCCTGCTCGCCCACTCCGGAATAAAGCGAAGCGACCAGGCCGATTAAATTATAGGCGCCGAACGCCAAACCGACAGAGCTAATCAATAAAACTTTTTTCGCCGAGAAAAAATCTTTTTTAAACAATAAAATTAAAAACAAGCAGGCGTTAAGCGCCAAGACGAAAGACCAGGCGTAAAAATAAATATAAAATAGCAGGCCGAAGGTTAAGGCGGCAAAAATTTTATATTTTAATTCGGCCGATTTTAAGCTTTTTAAAAGCAGGTTAAAATACAAAAATAAAAAAAATGAGCTGATAAAGGGGTAAATAACGCGGGCATAAACATTAAAATTATCATAAAATATAGTTTTGTAATAAATCATGGAATAGCCGCCGATAGCGGATAGAGCGGCAGCGGCTGATAATAATTTACTGCCTGATAATTGCCAAACAAAATAATAAATCAATAAAATTATCAAAAAAACCCCGATAAAATTATAAATATTATAGACCGTCGTTATATTTACTTTTTGCCCTAAGCCCAGTAATTTAATCGGAGCCAATAATATCTGATCACTATAAGAACGGATAGCGTCAGGCTCATTTTTGCCTTCCCTTAATAAAGGACTGCCTAAATTATGGCCTTCTAAAACTTCTTTGCCCCGCGTTAAATAAAAATGAGCATCGGTGCCGAAAGCATTTTCATTAATCCCCTGATAATCTTTGCCGATAACATAAGGAAAAGCGATTAAAGGCGCGAAAATTAGAATAGTCAATAAAAAAGCCAAAATAATTATCCAAAAATGATCTTTAATAATGCTCTTGATTTTATAAATAGTATCTTTCATTTTTAAATTTACCTAATATTTTTTAAAATATAAATTTTTTCTTTCTTGGTTTTTCTAACTTTTACAATATTTTTTTCAAAATTAAACTTCATCATCCTGTCCAACGATTCTTCGGTGAACCTAAAGCTATTTTTACCGTCCCCTTCGTTCGTTAAGAGCAAGGCCAGCCGCGAAATTATCTTATATTTGGAATTTAGCAAATTTTTTATCGGCTCAACTATTATGACATTTCCGGTAGCGGCCAATAGCATCTTTTTTATGATTATTTCCGGCTGGGGATAAAAATGATACAAAGAAGATATCATTACGTAATAATCGCTTTTAGAAAAATTAAAATTATTTACATCCTGCTCGATTATATTTAGGCCGTTTTTTAAGCCTTGCTTTACAAAATCCGGGCTTAAATCAATGCCTAAATAATCAATCTGTTTGTCTTTAAGGCCGTAGGCGTAAAAATCGCCGAAACCGCAGCATAACTCCACGACGGAAGAACGATTGGCAATAAAAGAAGCGATCGTTTTAAATCTTTCAATATACTCTTTGCCATATAAAATGCGCATCATTAAGCGGTATAAAAAT
Organism: Candidatus Falkowiibacteriota bacterium; assembly: GCA_016208065.1. Classification (GTDB taxonomy): domain Bacteria; phylum Patescibacteriota; class Patescibacteriia; order Patescibacteriales; family GWC2-42-12; genus JACPHD01. The sequence continues at coordinate 9,207 of JACQYU010000012.1, forward strand.
GGCTGCTTATAAATTAAGCTTCTTTTCATGATTTTAATAAGTTTGCTGTATTTATTTTTGCTTCGGTTTATTAGCTAAAATAATTTCTCTAACGGCTTTAATAATTCTATTAACATCAGGGCTAGTTAGCTTAGCGCTTAAAGGCAGAGAAACGGTCCGTTCGCCGATATATTCAGCCTTAGGATAATCGCCCGGCTTATAGCCAAAACGTTCGCGATAATATTTATGCAGGTGAACCGGAATAAAATGCACTCCGGTGCCGACGCCGCGCTTATGCAATTCTTGCATAAATTCATCCCGGCTAACGCCGCATTTATTTTTATCTATCAGCAGGGTATAAAGATGCTTGTTATGGTGAATCTCTTTGCTGATTGGCGCGGGCAAACCTACGGGCAAATTTTTAAAAGCGGCATTATACAAATTCCAAATTTTTTGCCTTTTTTTATCAAAAACCGCGATTCTTTTTAGCTGATGGAGGCCTAGCGAGGCCTGCATATCGGTCATATTATATTTAAAGCCGGGAAAAATAACTTCATAATGCCTATAGCCATCGTCGGAGTAACGCTTCCAGGCGTCTTTGGACATGCCGTGAAGTGCGTAAATCTTTATTTTATCGGCAAACTCTTTATTTTCAGTAGCAACCATGCCGCCTTCGCCGGTAATAATATTTTTGGTAACATAAAAGCTGAAACAAGTTAAATCACCGATTTGGCCAATTTTTCTGCCTTTATACTCGGAGCCTAGCGCCTGGGCCGCGTCTTCTATAACTACGAGCCGGTGCTTTTTGGCGATTTTGATTATTTCATCCATTTCACACGGCCGTCCGGCCAAATGAACCGGCATAATTGCTTTGGTTCGCTTGGTAATTGCCCGCTCTATTAATTTTACGTCTATGTTCATGGTTTCACTATCGACATCTACAAAAACCGGCTTAGCACCGCTATGTATTATGGTATTGGCCGTAGCGCAAAAAGTTAAAGGCGTGGTTATAACCTCGTCGCCGGCGCCAATGCCGCAAACCAATAGCGACAAATAAGGCGAACCGAAAACAATATATTTTTTAGATTTAAGCATAAATATATTATAAATTTAGCCAAATAATATATGGCTTATAACTAGCATAATCTGTATATAAATTAATTTTATTTTTTCAGCGCCGGCTTTAATTCTTTTTTTAGCTTTAACAAATTTATAAAATGCCTCCCGGAATCGCTGAATATTTTAACCGTAGTATAAAGCGATTCTCTGATAAAAACCGTCGGCAACTGGGTAATTTTAAGGCCGGCCAGATAAGCTCTGGCGATAATCTCCGTATCCCAAAACCAACGTTCGTCTTTAACTTGCGATAAGACCGGTATGATTCTCTCCCTGTTAAAAAATTTGCAACCGGACTCCGTATCGCCCAAATCCAAGCCTAAAAATAACTTTACCAAAAATTTATAGCCCTTGCTTAAAATCCAGCGATGCAATACTTTAAATCTCAATTTATAAATTCTCTGGCCGATAACAATATCCGAACCGTTTTTAATTTCCGCCGCTAAAGCCGGAATATACCAGGGGCTGGTGGAAAAATCAATATCAACAAAGCCGGCGATTTCTCCTTGAGCCGCCATTATGCCTTCGCAGACGGTTTTCCCTCGACCGCAATTTTGCTGATGCTTGATGAATATTATATTATCGGCGGAATTATTGGCGGCAATAAAATTATCGGCGATTTCCACCGTGTTGTCTTTACTGGCGTCATCAATAATAATAATCTCGTATTTATAGACCGCTGTATCCAAAACCTGCTTAAGCCTGTTTAAATTTTTTTCCAAATGCGGCCCCTCATTATAGCAGGGCACAATCAAGCTTAATTGAAAATTATCCATATATATTTTTGCCGATTTAAGTTAATTAATTTATAACATAATTATCTTTATTTGCCTAGCTTAACTTCAACCTTTAATTATCTTCTCTGCCCGCTTAAACCAGGTATAATTTTCCGCGTCAATCAAGGCTTGCTTGGATATTTTTTCAGCCAATATTTCATCGATTATAATTTTTTTTATACCGTCGGCTAATCCGGCGGGATTATTCGGTTCAACTAAAACCGCGTTAGTTTTATTTAACACCTCCCTAATTGAGAGCAGGTTTGAGGCAACAATCGGCCGTCCGCTAGCCATATATTCAAACAACTTCAAAGGCGAAGTGTAATACTCGGAATTGGCATCGCCTTTTTTATTTGGCAAAATCAAAATATCGGCCGCCTTTAAATAAGCCGGCACCTCATTATGATTTTTATGTCCGGTTATTAATAAGTCGGCGGCGCTATATCGCTCTTTAATTTTAGCTGACCATAATTCGTCGCCGCCAACAAGCAAACAGCAAATGCCAGGCAGATATTTTAAGGAGTCCAATAAAACGTCAACTCCTTTCCAATCATGAAAAGAAAGATTGCCGGCATAAGCGATAATTTTTTTATCAACCGGCAGAGATAATTTTTGCCTAGCCTGATCGCGCGTTATATTTACTTTAAACTCATTTAGGTCAACCGCGTCAGGCGCGACGATAATCTTCGCTTCGCTAACCCCCGCCGCCGCCAGTTCTTGTTTTAAAAATTTAGTCAAAACAATTATTTTTTTAGCTTTTTTAAAGGCTAGCTTATGCCAACTTTTAAGCATTCTCGGCAATTCATGAGTTTCCAAATAAAAATTATTAAAAAATAATCCGGCTAAAGGAGTCCTAAAATATAAAATGTCGTATTTTTTAAATAACACATACAGCCTGGCGAAAAGCAAAAAACTAAAACTGCGGATTAAAAAATTAATTTTACTTGAACCTTTAGCGGATAAATCAAGCTGCGGAATTTTAGTGATTTTAAATTTAGTTTTTATGTTATAATAAGAAAAAATTTCAGCATCACTCGCCTTTTTCATGCCGCTAACCAGCTCGACTTCAATATCATTATCCGCCAAAGCCTCGCACATCTTCATAATTTGGATGCTATGCGCCCAAAAACCCGGTATGTATGAATTGGCAATGTATATTAGTTTCATATAAATTAATTAGTCAGCTTTTCGCATTAAATTCAAATAAATTTCTTTAGTCTGCTTCGCAGTTTTTTCCCAAGTAAATTTTTTAGCCTGGACCAATCCATTTTTTATTAAATCATTCTTTAAATTTTCATCAGACAAAACTTTATTAATAGTTTCGGCCATTTCTTCAACGTTAAGCGGATCTATCAAAATAGCAGCCTCGCCGGCAACCTCCGGTAAAGAAGTAATATTAGAGGTTATCACCGGAGTGCCCGAAGCCATAGCTTCAATGGCCGGCAAACCAAAACCCTCGCTTAACGAAGGGAAAACAAAAACTTCAGCCGCGCTATAAACGGCATTTAAATCTTCTTGCTTCACAAAATCTATAAAATATATATCATCTTTATAGCGGCAATTTTCGGCTAAACTATAAGTCTTTTTATAATCAAACATGGGCGAACCGACTATAACCAGTTTTTCGGGACCGCTGTATTTATCCCGATAAAGCATATAAGCTTCAATTAAAGAATTAATATTTTTATGGGGCATTAGCCGCGACACGTCAAGAATAAACGGCGCGCCGATACGATATTTATTTTTAATTTGCGCTAAAGCGGCGCCTTTTTCCAAGGGCTGATAATTTTCTCCTCCGCCATTATATACCGCCTTAGTTTTTTCCGGCGGAATTTTATAATACTTGATTATTTCTTCTCGCGCGTTCTCGGAAACGGCAATTACTATATCAACTCGGTTATTTAAATTTTTCAAAATAAACCTGAAAATCCGGCTGGAAAGCAACCTGGTTTTGGCCGCGGTCAATTCTCCGGCGCCATGCGCCGTAACAATGATTTTTTTCGCCGGCGCCAGCCAATAAAACGGATAAAGGCGCGGCTGGAACCAATGGATAATATCAAATTTATTTTTGCGGTATTGCCAAAAGAATAATAACTGTGAAAAAAATTGGTTGCCACGCGGCAAATTCAAACTGGGCATGATTATTTCCCTGCCATTATCATATAACGGATCAGCCATTTTTTTAAAATGAACTAACGATAGTTCCAAACCATCGTCAGAAAGCAAATTTTCAACCAGCTTTCTAGTGTAAAGCGCCGTGCCTTTATTGGGCCGGTTATCCATAGCATAACTCATCATAGCGATTTTTATTTTTTTATTTTCCATATTGGCTTATCGGTTTTGTTTTATTATAACTAATTGGATATGCGGCAAAAACGCCTTATAGGGCAAGCCGAATATTCCAAACGCCTTTTTGATAACTTTTTTTATCAGGCTTTTGCTAACTCCCCTTTCTTCCAAAATTTTAAATTTTCCAACGCCGGCTTCCGCCTTTTTCAGCATCCCGGCTACCTGCCAATATGTATAAAAATGTAAATTATTTTCAGCCAGGGCGCTTCTTTTAAAAACTCGAGCCATAGCCTCGGCCAGCTCATACGGCAAATAAGCCAGCCCCCAAAGCACGTCTAAAATTTTTAAGCCTTCGGGATTAGCCGCTCTTAACTTAAAATCTTCGGCGATTTTTTTTGATGTTTCAATTTTATTAATCCAATCATTTATTACTTTATTTTTTTCAGCAATGCCGGCATTGGGAAATCTGCCATCAATATATCTTTTAGCCGTTTCCTTGATTGAAAAACTTAAATCTTTACTCATAATTAAATTACAACTTAATTATTTATTAAATCCGCAGGTTATTACCAATAGTATTTCTTGTATTTTTTATAATAATCCGCCATCCTCTTAATGCCTTCTTTTAAATTTATCTTCGGCGTCCAGCCGGTATCCTTAAAAATTTTTCTGACATCAGCATAATAGCCGCCGGTCTCATTTTTTTCGTAATTTTTCGGCCAAGGCGTAAATTCTTTCTTACCGCTTCCAACCTGCTTTATAATTTCATTTACCATATCAACAAATTTAACCCTTTCTTTAGTGCCGATATTATAAACTTCACCCGGCCGTCCCTTAATTGATAAACGTAAAAAAGCCTCAACTATATCATCAATGTAAATATAATCTCTTTCCTGACGGCCGTCGCCGAAAATCTTGATTGTTTTATTTTCAATCGCCAGCCTGACAAACCAGCCGACAATAGAATATTTACTATGCTTCATTTGCTGCCGCGGACCATAAGGATTGCCTGATGGTAATAAGCGTAATACTTTTCCGCTAAAAGCTTATGAATGCCGTAAATAGACAAAGGATTGGTTGGATGGCTTTCCTTAACCGGTTTAGTTAATATTTTTCCGTAAACCATCCGGGATGAAGAAAATAAAATTTTAGCCTTTGGGTTATAGCGGCGCATGGCTTCCAGAACGTTTAAATGCCCGATCGCGTTAATATCCAAATCCAAAAAAGGCAGATCTTTGGAATCAAGATAGCTTACTTGAGCGGCTAAATTAAAAATAATATCTTTATTTTTTACTAATTTAACAACCAGTTTTTTATCGCGGATATCCCCTTTGATAAAAACTATTTTATCTTTTATATCGTGCAAATCAAACATATTGCCGCCGTAAAGGGATAGCATGGCGTCTAAAACCGTTACCTTGGCGCCGAGCTTTACTAGGGCGATAGCCAATGAACTGCCGATAAAGCCGGCGCCGCCGGTTATTAAAACTTTTTTATTTTTAAGCTTTGAAAAATTATTCATTTATTTTTTATTAAAGTAAATAAAATATCCTCAATTTTCTTAATGTTATCCTCAATAGAAAAAAATTCTGATTTTTTTTGGGCCGCGCGTCCGAGTTTTTCCCTTAAATAGCTATTTTCGATTAACCGCCCTAAAGCGCTAGCTAAATTTTCAACATCGCGGGGCGCGGCTAAAAGACCGCTAATTTCATTTTCCACGACTTCTTCCGTTCCGCTAACCCGCGTGGCGACTATCGGACAGCCGGCATTCATAGCCTGAACCAAGGCGATTGACAGTCCTTCCCAAAGCGAAGATAAAACAAAAATATCGCTAATAGCTAAAATTTCTTCCATATCGGCCAAGCCCTTAAGATAAACCGCGTTTTCCAGACAATAGCTTTTGATTTGTCCTTTAAGCTCCTCCTCCAATTCGCCTTGGCCGTAAATTAAAAAAATAATTTTTTGTTGCCGATTTTTAACAATTTCTTTAGCGGCTTCAATAAGATATTTGTGCCCTTTTTGTTTTGTTAGCCGGCCGGCGGTTACTATATAAATAGCTTCCTTGGGTAAATTATTCTTGGCTAAAACCGCTTGCCGATTCAGGCGGACATTATGAAAATTTAATTTGGCTGAATTATAATTAACAACAAATTTATTCAAAGGAATTTTTTCTTGCGCCGAAGTAAATTTTTTTACTTCGCCGGAGCCGACTATAATCTTATTCGTAAAATACGCTAAAAAATAATCGGCTAGCTTCTGCCATAATTTTTTATTTTCATAAATACTATGCTCGTAAGATAAAATAATTTTTATTCCGGCAAAAATCGCGGCGATTCTAACTATTAAATTGGTGTCAAATAAATTGGTAATTACCGCCTCAAATTTTTCTTGCTTTAACAATTTAAACAGTTTAAAAAAAGAATTAATATCAAAAATATTTTTAAAGTTTAACTGAAAAAAATTTTCGGACGGCAATAATAGCTTATTCAACAAATTAGTTTCCGGGTTAGGGTATAAGGTTAGCAGATATGGCGTAAATTTTTTCCAGTTAACAGCGTTAACTTGCTCAATAACCATATTCTGAGCGCCGCCCACGCCTAAACTATTAATCGCAAATAAAACTTTAATACTCATATTGTTCGTTAATTATAGTTATTTCGGCTTATAAATGTCAACGGCGAGCCTAATCCATTTTATAGATATAAATTGTCGGGCCGCTTTGCCTTATTTTAAATAATAAATTATAAATAGGATTGGTTATGTTGGCTAAATTCATGCTGAAATTATTTTCATCCGCCCCTTCGGGAAATTTTTTATATAAAGCCGCTTTTTGCTTAAATTTTAAATCATTTAATCTGGCCTGCTTTTCTTCAAAATCAATTTTATTCCAAAAACTAACGATTAAATAATCATATTTTTTTTTCATCAATTCTTCGGGTATAACATCATAATATGAACAATAAAGTATATAGTAATTTGGCTTTGGATAATTAATTTCTTCCATTAATGATAAATAAACTCTTTTTTTATTAAACTGGGAAGAAAAATTTTTAATGTCGTTAATCGCCTGCTTGTTTTCGTTTAATTCCAAAGGAATGTCAAAATTTATTATTTTACTTCCCGAAGGGATATTATCATAGATCCACTCTCTAGCCATCATGGTCGTGCTAGGTTGAGCTAAACGATAAATCCACATTAACGATGGTATAAAATTTAAAATTAAAATTAAAACAATTATTGCCAAAGCGGCTGGCTTATTTATCTTTACATATAAATTATAAATGCCATAACCTGCAATTAAGCAAAGAAAAGGAATTATCGGTAAAATATAATAAGGTATAAGTCCGGCAAAACTTACGCCGACATAATAAGCTAAAATAAAAG
>JACQYU010000033.1:0-2282 GCA_016208065.1 Candidatus Falkowiibacteriota bacterium
CCCGAGTTGGGCGATGCCGCTCCGTCTGCCCGCAGGGCAGCCGAGCGGCGAGTCCAACGAGGGCCTGCCCGCGCGCGTTGTGCAAAACCGCGAGCACCGGAGCGTTAGCGGAGGGCGGAGCGGTTTTGCTCAACGTATCGGCACATGCGAAGTTGCGCCGTGGATTAATTGATTATTTTGTTAATATCGCCTTACTTGATTATATCACTAAACTTACCATTTCGTCAGCGCAATTTGGGTGAGGAAATTTCTCATTCCTTAATTGAAAAGTCTAAAAAATGAGAAATTTTTGAACCGCATGTGCCGTGTTGTGCGATGTTTGCTTTTTCTTTTCATTCCTCAACAGAGGGATAGCATTTCTGTAATGAATTAATTGAATTTTCCGTTTTGAAAAATGAAAGAGGGGTTGGGGGTGAATTTCATTTTTCAAAACTCCTTTTATTTGTTTGTCCTTGTTACATGGTATAAATATTGAGTAATATATTCCCGATCTCTAACTCCAGCATAATCAGAATCGTATTTTAATCCTTTTTCATTGCATAATTGTTCCCATTTTTGCTTGAGTCCCGCATGCCTAAAAATTGCTTTCTGATTCGTTTTCTTTGCTGCTTTAAGCAATTGCTCAACATCGGATTTAATGATTTGAAATATTTCCTCTCTAGCTTCAAATTCTTTTAAAAATGCATCGAATTCAGGATTTACAACTTGTTCAACATTAACAGTATAAATATCTTCGCCAGGGAAAATGTCGTTATGTAAATTTATCAACTCTTGCGCATGGCCATGTTGAGCTTTTTCGTATGCAGCAGTGAGCCTAGTAGATAGTTGATGGTGAGTACTATTAATGTCAATATTTTCCCCGCCGAGGTCTGGTCTTATTTTCCATGCTATTTTTACCATGACCCTTTTGGAATCAATTACATCCTCCTTTTCTTCTTTTTGTTTTCCTTCAGATTTATATATTCCGAAGTTTTCATGAATCCACATAATTTTCTAATTAATTTTTTCTAACTCTTTGTAGGAAGAAAAGTCCTTTTACCCCCCCCTTTTTTAAATAAAATTCAATTAATTCATTACAGAAATGCGTCCGCCGTAGGCGAAAAGAAAAAGCAAATTTCGCACAACGCGCGCGGGATATGCGATGTGGCCGGAAGAAAACGGAGCGGAGCGGAGTTTTCTGACGGACATTTCGCATATCCCGAGTTGGGCGATGCCGCTCCGTCTTCTGCCCGAAGGGCAGCCGAGCGGCGAGTCCAACGAGGGCCTGCCCGCGCGCGTTGTGCAAAACCGCGAGCACCGGAGCGTTAGCGGAGGGCGGAGCGGTTTTGCTCAACGTATCGGCACATGCGAATCTTAGATTTATTTTCACATTAAGTGATGCTAAAATTTTAGGCAAACAAGGGCTTGTTATAAGCAAGAATCAATAATTAATTAAAATCAGCTAAATATCGTATTTACTTAATTATATCACTAAACTTGCCATTTTCGTCAGCGCAATTTGGGTGAGGAAATTTTGCATTCCTTGGAATATAATTGCGCAAAATTTCCGAACCGCATGTGCCGTGTTATCTGATGTTTTATTTGCCCTTAAAATACTTTAATTTAAGCCCTTTTTAGAAATTTTTTTCGATCGCCTTGACAGGACTGCTGTTTCCTGCTATACTACTTTGAACACTAAATTTGGTGTTAAATTACTCATTAACCCATTGAGGAGGTAACAATGAGAACGATCATAACGATTCTGTTTATAGCAGAGGCAAGTCCCATTTTTCTTCTGTTATGGCTTAACTCGGATTTTGACACAGCTTATGACAAATTCGAGGAAATTGCCAAACTTATATGGGACTGAAATCTCGTAGCACAACCACACCCGCCAATATACTGAAAAGTTGAGGCGGTTTTTTCTTTGTAAAAAAAATTTCAAAAAAGGGCTATTAAAAAATAAAATTTAAGGGCAAATAAAATTTCAGATAACTAGTTATATCTGAACTTATTGATTTATTATTTAAAATTAGTTAAAATTTTATTATAAATATGTAATCAGAATGGGTTATGAATACATCGTATAATTTAAGAACCACCAATGAAACTAGGAATCCGATGTTTAATTTAGTTCGGGAAATGAGAATCAGAAATTTCAGCCCAAAAACCATTCAAGCTTATGTTTATTATAACAAAGGAACCCCAAAATTTAAAGAGGCGCTTTTCTTAAATTTTCCATCATCGCCGCGGCTATTATTAAATAGCCTATGCCCAAAGGGTGGTTAACGTACGGGCTGAAT
>JACQYU010000033.1:2328-8352 GCA_016208065.1 Candidatus Falkowiibacteriota bacterium
TAACGTACGGGCTGAATATATTAACCGCTGATATTACTATTAAGCCGGCGGCTAATGATAAAGAAGCGCGCGAACCCATTTTAAAGCCGTCATAAATGATTTTAATAAATAAAACTAAATAGGCCAATAAGCCGAAGATTCCCAGTTTTAACCAAACATCAAGCCAACCCCATTCAAGAGCGTAAGTCGTGTATTCGCCTTTAGGGTTTTCGGCCAGGACTCGGGGATCGCTTGATTTATAAGTTACAGTAGCGCCAAAGCCTTGGCCTAAAATCGGCGCGGCTTTAATTTTTTGCCATAAAGGCGGCAATAATTGCCACCTTGAAGAAGCGCCGGCCTCGCCGATAATCCGCGTGGCTCTTTCGCTTAGTAAGCTGGCGGCGTCAAAATTGCCCGCCGTTTCCGGGTAAGGAAATTTTATAATAAAAAAACTTAAGGCTAAGCCTAGAATTACTGACGCGGCCGCGAGCGAATTAAAAATAATAAATTTTTTAAAATTAATTTTTAATTTAAAAATCGCGGCCAGCCAAATGAATAAGCCGCCGGCCGCGAGCCCGAGCCAAAAACTTCGCGAAAAGCTTATTATAATAACGGACAAAAATAAAACTAAAGCAACTAGGTACTTTGTTGTTCCGGCCACCGAGCCTGCCTGCCTGCCTGCCGGACAGGTTGGCCGGACAGGCAGGCTGGAATCCAGAATTTTTTTTAGAAACAAATTTTCTGGATGCCGGGTCGAGCCCGGCATGACGATTTTATTGGCATTGTCAGTTATATCTTTTAATGAATAAAACAAAAAAACAAAAAATCCGATCAAAACGAAGATATGCGACTGCATGAATATTCGGTTAAATCCGGGAATGACTTGCGTTATCTCCCCTAGTCCGCTTCGCCTTGTCCAAAGATAAAGATCTAGGGCGAATAAGCCGAAATTATGGGAAAAAACATAAGCTAAGATAATCGTTTTTAAGCCAAGCCAGATTATAGCCCCTAAAAATATTTGCTTAATTATTTTTAAATTATTATTCCGCAAAACGGAAAAAAAAAGAAAAATCAATGAGAAATAAAGCCAGTTATTAAAATCAAAAAAGATATTGCTTAGCGAGTTGTTTTTTAAAAGGCCGTTGATTGCGCCAAGAGCGATAAAAATAAACAAAGCTAAAAAATAAAATAAATAGGGCGAGCGGAAAAAATCCAATTCCAGCCTTTTTGTTTTGGCGAGCCTGATGATAGTTTTGGCCAGCCAAACTGACATAATAATAAGCCAGAGCGCCACGCGGATGGAAATTTTAAAGCCGTTGGCTTCAAAATAAAACAAATAACCGAAAGAGCCGGCTAAAAGTTCGGCCAGCAATACATATAAGCCGTATTCAAGGCGATAAAGAGACAAAATTAAAACTAAAATTATTATAATAAAAAATGCGCCGAAATTAACCGTTTGGTTATAATAACCTAAAAATGATAATATTTCCGCCAAGATTATAAATAGCAGAGTGTTTCTAAAAATTTTTCCGCCGATTAAATTATCCATGATTTACAAGTTATGTTTTTTCTTAATTATTGCCATGGCTTGATTATATTTTTTTACTTGAGGGAGCCAAGGCAATAATCTATAAGCAAAAGCCGGTAGCCAATTGCTCATAGTCTGGGCGCCGCCGGTGGAAACTTTAAAAAGGATTTTATCAATCCAAATTCCGGTATGGCCGTTTTCCATCATGGTTAGCCAAATATCCCAATCCTGGAATTTTTTTAAGGTTTCATCAAAGCCGGGAAAATCTTTTGAGCGGATAAGGGAGGCTGTAGTTATATAAGGCATGGCTTTAAGTTTTTCAGCGTCGTAAGGCCATAGCTTGAATTTTTTGCATCCCCAGACAAAAGATGAATAAGAAAAGCTGGCCTCCGGGCTATTCTTTAAGGTTGTTAGCATTAGCTCAAGCATAGCTGGTTCCATAATAACGTCAGCATCGCAAAAAATCATATATTCTCCTTTGGCCGGCTTGGCGCCCCTGTTTCTGGCCGCGCTCGCTCCCCTATTTTCTTGTTCCAAATAAACCAGTCTATGGCCGAAAATTTGTTTGAATTTTTTAATTACTTCGGTTACGCGGTCCGTTGAGCCGTCATTAACTATGATGATTTCATAATTATTATAAGTTTGCTTTTTAATGCCGGCTAAGCAGTTAACCAGATGTTCGGCTTGGTTATAAACCGGAATAATGATACTAATCATATTATTATATTATTATGGCTTTATATATTTTATTAATCTGCTTCTCCCAGCCAAATTCATTAATTGCCCGCTCCCTTCCCTGCCCGCCCAGTTTTTGCCGTAAGGATGTATTTTTAGCCAATTTAACTATAGCCGAGTCGATTTATCCGGTAACTTCTGAATTAACTAATAAGCCGTGTAAACCGTCAAGCACCGCGTCGCCGACTCCGCCGCTTTTTCCGGCTATGACCGGCTTGCCAGCTAAATTGGCCTCTAAATAAACTATGCCGAATCCTTCAAAGTCGCCGTTAATATTCCTTGAAGGCATAATAAAAATATCGCATAAATTATACCAGGCGTTTTTTTCTTCATTAGCCGCGCCGGTAATAATGATTATGTTTTTTTCCAGCCCCAAATTTTTAATTCGAAACTTAAAATTATCAATTTCTTCGCCCTGGCCGATTATAACATAAATTAAATTCGGCGCTTGTTTTAAAGCTTCGGGCAGGCATTCTATAACTTTATCAAAACCTTTGCGTTTTACGAATCTGCCGACTGATAATAGTATTAATTTATTTTCTAAATTATATTTATCGCGTATATCGCGTATCTGGTTTGCGAGCCTGCCTGTGCGGGTTGTGGAATTTTCAATCCCCGGGTTAACTATAATAATTTTTTGCTTAATATCGGGAAAACTATTCCGCGCCAATTCAGCCACGTAGCCGTTAACGCAGATTATTTTATCCGCTTTTTTTAAAATTTTTCCGGCCAGCCATTTTTTTCTCGGCCGTTTTAAAGCCGAGGATAAATCAAGGCCATGCAGAACTGCCGAATATTTTATTTTGCATAATTTGGCGCAGATTAAGGCAACCGTGCCTAACGGCAATATTTGTCCGACTAAAATATGCTCAATTTTTTCCTGCTTGATTTTTTTACGCAAAGAAAAATAAGCCGGCAGCCATTTTAAAAATGGCAGCTTATCATTAATCAAATCGCCGCCGTTATTATTAAGCGCTGAAATATCATTAGGCTTTGGCCAGTTCTTAATAAGATTGCCGTAATAGTTGGCTACGCCGCCGTAAAATGGCGGATATTCTAAGGTGAATAATAATATTCTCATATCTGTTTTGTCATTGCGAGGAGACCTGTTCCGCCAGCCGGCGGACAGGTCGACGCGGCAATCTCACATACTATTTATTAAAATTATAGATTGTTCTAGCGATGAAGGTTTATTTTATTAAATGGTTCGTGAGATTGCTTCGTCGCGAACGCTCCTCGCAATGACAGTTAAATTATTTATATTTTATTTTTACTGAATGACTTATAAACGCTTATTATATCCTCTTTTTTAAAGCCTTTGAAAATATATAAAGCGACAAAATAACTAACCCCGGACAGCATAACAGTCAGGATAAGATTAATTTGATTTTTTAAATAATAACCGACCGCGCCCATTACCGCTACGGCCAATAATGATTTTGATAAAATGATAATTATTTTTTTGTAATCATATTTGGTAATTTGCGGTACAATCCACATGCCTAAAACAAACATTAAAAAATTAGTCAGCAGGGCGGTTAAGCTGGCGCCGACCGCCTCTAAACGGGGTATTAAAATTAAATTTAAAATCACGCTGGCCGCTAAAACCGCGCCCATGTTAACGGTATTCCTTTTTTGCCGGTCGCAGGCGTTTAAAAGCGAACCAACCGGAAAATTTAAAAACATAAAAATAACCGCCGCCATGGTAATTTGCAAAGGCAGAATCGCGTCGCTATAGCCGCTTTTGAAAATAATGATTATTTTATCGGCTAAAATAGCGCCGCCCACCGAAACCGGCAGAGAAATAATAATTAAATAATTCATGGCGCGCTCAAAAGTTATGGCAAGCTGTTTGCGGTTATTCTGCCAATAAGAGCTCATAGCCGGAAAAAGCGAGGCTATAAAAGCCAAGGGCAAAAACTGCAAGGCGAAAATAAGCTTAAAAGGGATTTGATATATGCCGACTTGGCGGTCGCCGGCTAAAAGCGAAAGCATTACCGAGTCAAGGTACATATAAAGGCGCTGAAAAATCGCGTAAACCGCGAAAGGCAGAGATATGAGCAAAATGCTCTTTATTAAAGCTTTATCCGGCCGCCAATTGATTTTAAGCCCCCAGTTATTTTTTAAAATATAAAATGAGAAAATAAAATTATACAGGCTGGCCAAAACTAAAGACATCATCAGCCAAGTTAATCCCAAATTAAATTTTAAAACGATTAAAACCACGATAAAAACGATTAGCTGAAAAACAACCGAGGAAATGCTTTCATATTTTAAGTTATGAAAACCTCGGCTAACCGCGAAAAAAGTCAAAGTAAAAGAGTCTAAAGCCATGCAAAACATAGAAAGATAAACCAGCTGTCGGGTGATCTCGGGGTAAGAGGAAAAATTAATAAGGCTGAAAACCGCCAGCATTGAAAGCAAAGCCAAAGGCAATTTCATTAAAAAAACCGAACTAAAGAGCCGGCCGGTATAATCGGGATGTTTAGCGACTTCGCGGGTTAAGACGCTGGATTGGCCGATATCAATGAAAATTCCGAAGATAGAAGTAAAAGATATGGCGAAATAATATTTGCCTAAATCAGCCGGACCAATGGCGCGGGCGATTAAAATAAAATAAGTAAACGAGATTATTTTCTGTAATACTAAAGCCAGGGTAAAATAAGAAGTATTTTTGGCAATATTAGTAATTTTTTCAGTCATAAAATATATCTATATTATATATTATTTTTTACAAAAATAAAACCCCGCTTAAAAGCGGGGTTTTATCAGATATTGGATTCTATGAAGCGTTTTAACGTTTGGCCCATTGCGGCGCGCGGCGAGCTTTCTTTAAACCGGGTTTTTTTCTCTCTTTTTTCCTGGCGTCGCGCATAATCCAGCCTTTTACTTTAAATAAGGCTCTTAAGTCCGGATTAATGGTTAAGAGGGCTCGGGCAATGCCATGCCTTACGGCTTCGGCTTGGCCCTTTTTTCCGCCGCCGGAAATATTGATTGATATGTTAAAGTTTTTAATTAAGCCGGCTAATTTTAACG
Organism: Candidatus Falkowiibacteriota bacterium; assembly: GCA_016208065.1. Taxonomy (GTDB): domain Bacteria; phylum Patescibacteriota; class Patescibacteriia; order Patescibacteriales; family GWC2-42-12; genus JACPHD01. The sequence goes on from JACQYU010000033.1 coordinate 7,607, forward strand.
GCTGGCTGATAATTGAGAATAATTCTTCTTCGGTAAAATATTTATTCGCGTCTTTGCCGTTAATGGTCATCAAGCCGCCATCGCCTTTATAAAGCCTGACTCGGGCGATTGAAGTTTTTCGACGGCCTAAACCGCTTGTAAATTTTCCTTTTAATTTTGTGGCTTCTGTTTCTGTCATATTAATTTATAATTAACCTTCTTAGCATATTTACCCTATGCTTGGTCGGCGGCAGCATATCTCTAACCGCCCTTTTTAAAATATCGCCTGGCTTTAAATCGGCTATTTTCTTGGTTTTTAAGCCGCCCGGGTAGCCGGAGTATTTATAATATTTTTTTTGTTCCATTTTCTTGCCGGTGAATTTAAGCTTGTCTATATTTATAACTCGCACTATATCGCCCATATCAAGGTGGGGCAGATATTCAACCTTATTTTTTCCGCGTAAAATCAAGGCTATTTCACTAGCTAATCTGCCGGCGGATTTGCCTTCGGCGTCAATTTTATGAAGTTTTCTTTCTATTTTAATCATATTATATAAATTTTTTTAAACCAATTCAATCTGGACCATATCCGCGTTATCGCCGATTCTTTTGCCCAGCTTTATGATTCTTGAATAACCGCCTTTTTTTCCTTTATACCTAACCGCTAAAATTTCCATGGCTTTTTTTACCGCCATTTTTTGCGGCAACAATTTCATTAATTCTCTATGGCTCGCCAAATCGCCTTTGGCCGATGTAGTAATTATTTT
>JACQYU010000005.1:0-11401 GCA_016208065.1 Candidatus Falkowiibacteriota bacterium
GTTGTGCAAAGACAATTAGGCACAGACATGGTTTCTTTTAACGCGGGCTTAAAACATGTTTTAAGGCAAGACCCGAATGTCATCATGGTGGGCGAGATGCGCGATTTGGAAACTATTGCCACAACTATTACTTTAGCCGAAACCGGCCATTTGGTTTTGGCCACCTTGCATACTTATAGCGCGGCGCAAACCATTGACCGCATCATTGATATTTTTCCGCCCCACCAGCAGACGCAAGTCAGAATGCAATTATCCATGACTTTAGCGGCAGTAATTTCACAGCGCCTGCTCGTAAAAATAGGCGGCGGCAGAATCGCGGCCAGAGAAATTCTTACCAACACCCCGGCCGTTTCAAATTTAATCAGGGAAAGCAAAATTGCCCAGATTAAAACCGTAATTGAGACCAGCTCTAAAGAAGGCATGGAAAGCTTAGATCATAATTTAAAGAGGCTATATGATAAAAAGATCGTGGCCAAAGAAGAAGCGCAAGCCCACATGAATAATCCGGAATTATTGGAAAGGTTTAGAATTCTGTAATTGATTGTGGATGAATAGCTAATTTTAGGCTATATTTTACTAATTTTAAGCACTTGACATAATTAATACATCTTGTATAATACCAGTTAGCTAAATCTTCAACCATTATTTATGAAAATACGTTTATTAACCATCAAACTTATAAGCGGTTAACCACGCCTTTATTTGGCTCACTCTTTAACCGCTCACAAGCGGTTTTTTGTTTAGTTAAAATTGTAGTAACTCGTAATTTACAGCTCTAAAATACGACCAGGGATGCAAATTACAGGTTATGAAAATAACGCGGACTTTAACAAGCAGTCAAATAAGTAAATCCCTTACACCTATGTGCGGTGTAGGGATAAATAAAATTAAGTAATTAGAGAACTAGGCAAATTATTATTAGCTATTAATAATAAACAAAAGTAAGTAAACAAAAAACACGCTTTTAAAACAAAAGTGTGGGAAAATCTCATTAAGGGTATATGGTGGATGCCTTGACTCAAGAAGACGATGAAGGACGTAGCAGCCTGCGATAAGCCTCGGTTAGGTGGCAAGCAACCTTTGACCCGAGGATGTCCGAATGGGGAAACCTGTTCCGATTAATATCGGAACGTCCGCCAGCTGAATACATAGGCTGGTGAGACGACTACCCGGTGAATTGAAACATCTTAGTAGCCGGAGGAAAAGAAAAAAATAAAGCACTCTTTATAGAAGCACGGATTTTCGAATCTGTGGATTCTATAAAGCGTGTTAATTCCCTAAGTAGTGGCGAGCGAAAGGGGAACAGTCTAAACCTTTTAAACTGCGTTTTTCGCCAATTTATTGGCGGGGAGCTGAAGGATCTGGGTCCATATGTTTATTAGGGGTTGCAAGATAGTTGTTATTGCTTCCAGAAGAGCAAGGCAGAGGTAAGCATAAAATAATTCACTAGTTGAAGCGAGCTGGAAAGCTCTGCCAGAGCGGGTGATAGCCCCGTAAGCGAAAGGAATTATTACTTTGCGATAACTATCTTAAGTACTGCGGGACTCGTGAAATCCCGTACGAAGCCGGGTCGACTATGACCCAAGACTAAATACTTCTTGAGATCGATAGTGAACAAGTACCGTGAGGGAAAGGTGAAAAGCATCCCGTTAAGGGAGATGAAATAGTATCTGAAACCATATACTTACAAGGAATCGGAGCCCCGTAGCAATATGGGGTGACGGTGTGCCTATTGAGGAATGAGCCAACGAGTTTGCTGTATGTGGCTTACATAATCCCGCAAAGCGGGAGCATGTGTAGTGAAAGCGAGGGTTAATAGCCCGCCTCTTACTTATTGGAAAGAAGATCCTTCCTGCCTACCGGCAGGCAGGTAAATCTTTTTTCTAATATATAAGAAAGTCGCATATACAAGACCCGAAGCCGTGTGATCTAGCCATGATCAGGTTGAACCCTCGAGAAATCAAGGGGGAGGACCGAACCCACTAGCCGTGCAAAACTAGGGGAAGAATCGTGGCTAGAGGTGAAATTCCAATCGAACTCGGCAATAGCTGGTTCTCCTCGAAATAGCTTTTGGGCTAGCCTCGAGTGTTTCTTTCTGGGGGTAGAGCACTGAATCAGGATAGGTCGCAAGATACTGTCCTTAACCAAACTCCGAATACCAGAAAATTAAGCTCTGGAGTCAGACTATGGGCGCTAAGGTTCATTAGTCAAAAGGGAAACAGCCCTAATCACAATCTAAGGTCCCAAAATATATGCTAAGTGTGAAAGGTGGTGTCGCGACTGCGACAACTAGGAGGTTGGCTTAGAAGCAGCCATCCTTTAAAGATAGCGTAATAGCTCACTAGTCAAGTTGCCGCGCGCCGAAAATATATCGGGGCTAAGCATATTACCGAAGATGTGGGTTTTCTGCCTTCGGGCAGAGAGCGGTAGAGGAGCATTCTAAATTCGCTGAAGCTTAAATGTGAATTTGAGTGGAGGATTTAGAAGAGAGAATGTTGGCATGAGTAGCAAAAAGGCAGGTTAAAACCCTGCCCACCGAAAACTTAAGGTTTCCTGGGCAACGCAAATCGACCCAGGGTTAGTCGGTCCTAAGACGAGGCCCGTGTAGTGCGGGCGTAGCCGATGGATGAGCTGGTTAATATTCCAGCACTGCCGTAATCTTCCGATGGGGGGACGCGGTTTAAAAGTTTGAGCGTTTTTAATGGTATGAACGTTAACGTCATTGGCATGTGGCCTAGGCAAATCCGGGCCAATAATTGCCAATACGGTTAAAAGACGAAGCCTCTGGCGGAGTCAATTCAAGCGGATAAATCGCCCAGAAAAACCTCTAGGGTCGCCGCAAGGCGAAAGGATTATGGCAACCGTACCGCAAACCGACGCAGGTAAGTGAGGCGAGAAGCCTAAGGTGTACGAGAGAACCTTCGTTAAGGAACTCGGCAAAATAGCGGTCGTAAGTTCGCAATAAGACCTGCCCAGCGCAAGTTGGGCCGCAGCTAAAGAATTCAAGTGACTGTTTAACAAAAACACAGCTCCCTGCTAACTCGAAAGAGGATGTATAGGGGGTGATGCCTGGCCAGTGTCCGAACGTTAAGGGGAGAGGTCATCGCGCTTCGCTGTCGCGAAGCACTAAATTAAAAATTGAAAATGCAAAATGAAAAGTTATTGTCGCGTTAGCGGCACCTAAATTTTACATTTTGAGATTTGCATTTTACATTTAGCGCAGCGACAGCGGAGCGCGGGCAGCTTTAAACCTAAGCGCGGATGAACGCCGGCCGTAACTATAACGGTCCTAAGGTAGCGAAATTCCTTGTCGGGTGAAATTTTGGTCGGACTCCGGCTTGCCGGAGAACTAAACTTGCCCGAATATCGCAGCAATGTGATATAAGTAAACTGACTCATAGCGGTGGAACTCCTGCTAGCGCAGGACAATACCGCGGGAACCCGGTAAATACCGGGACCTGTAACGACTGAGCCGAAAGGCGAGATCCCAAATTAATGGGATAAAACGTCAGCTCTTGCTAGCAAGAATCCATTTAAGGAGATTGCGTCAATAAATTTATGGATATAAATTCATACATAACTGGTTTTACCGACGGAGAAGGATGTTTTCTTATTTCATTTTCTTTAAGACAAAAAATGAATTTAGGGATTGAAGTCAGACCGAGTTTTTCTATAAGCCAGCATAAGCGCAATAAAGATATAATTTTATTTCTCCAAAAGTATTTTAAATGCGGAGGAGTAAGATTTTCCAAGAGAGATCAAAATTATAAGTATGAAGTTAGGAGTATTGATGACTTAATGAATATAGTTATTCCTCACTTTATAAAATTTCCTCTGTTGACTTCTAAGAAGGATGAATTTAAAAGGTTTGAAGAAATTTGTAATTTAATTTATTCAAATCATCATCTTTCACAAGAAGGAATGAAGAAAATAATTGAATTAAGCCGCGAAGTGAATGCAAGCGGTAATAAAAAATATAATCGCGACGATCTCCTAAAAATGGTAGCAAGATGAAAGTATAGTCTAATCATTATGGCAACATAATGTTAATTATGAAGTTCCGACCTGCACGAATGGCATAACAACTTGAATACTGTCTCAACGAAGGACTCGGTGAAATTGCAAGACGAGTAAAGATGCTCGTTAACCATAGTTGGACGAAAAGACCCCGTGAAGCTTTACTATAACTTGATATTGAGTTAGGGGTACGCATGTTCAGTATAGGTGGGAGTTCGCCGCAAGGCGGACGCCAGTGAGATACCACCCTTGTGTGCTTTTAATTCTAACCCAAGTCCCGTGAATCCGGGTTGGGGACAGTATCTGGCGGGTAGTTTGTCTGGGGCGGATGCCTCCCAAAAAGTAACGGAGGCGTTTACAAAGGTTGGCTATCCCGGGATGGAAATCCGGGAGATAGTGTAAAGGCACAAGCCAGCTTTACTGCAAGACCAGCAAGTCGAGCAGTCGCGAAAGCGGAACTTAGTGATCCGACCGTACGAAATAGGACGGCGGAAGCTCATCGGATAAAAGCTACTCCGGGGATAACAGGCTAGTCACGCCCAAGCGTCCACAGCGACGGCGTGGTTCGGCACCTCGATGTCGGCTCGTCGCATCCTGGGGGTGGAGAAGCTCCCAAGGGTTGGGCTGTTCGCCCATTAAAGCGGCACGCGAGCTGGGTTCAGACCGTTTAGAAGCTAAAAGGTTGGCTTTTGAACCCTCTGAATCCAGGTAAGACATCAAATATACGGCGGCATTTAGCAGTAATGTTGAATGTGAAGTTAACTTATATCGGTAAAATCCCAACGGGACAATACCGAGGGAATTCTTTTTAATTAAAGAAGCCCGTAGAGACTAAACGTTAACCTCCTTAATATTTTAAGGATGAAGGTATAGTCCAATGCACTTAGCAATAAGTGAAGACATGCGTAAGACAGGTCGGTCTCCTATCTACTATGGTCGTGGAAACTTGAGAAGGACATTCCTTAGTACGAGAGGACCGGGAATGACGAAGCTCTAGTGTACCGGCTGTCCCACCAGGGGCATCGCCGGGTAGCTATCTTCGGTTAGGATAAACGCTGAAAGCATCTAAGCGTGAAGCCGTCTTCAAGATTAGGTTTCATAGGTTGGTCAGAGAATATGACCTTGATAGGCTCTAGGTGTAAGGTCCGCAAGGATTTGAGCCGAGGAGTACTAATAAACCATCTGATTTTCCCACATTTTTGTTTTTAAATAGTTTTCTATTATTATGCGAATGGTGTATGAGCGAAAAGAGGCGAGGGTTCCGCCGACGAAAAATAAAAAACCCTGCGGCCCGAAAGTATGGCCGCTAGCTCATACACTGTTCGCGCCAATTTAAAAAAGCATCATAGTTCTGGTGCTACTTGCGAGAGGGCCACACCTGATCCCATCCCGAACTCAGAAGTTAAGCCTCTCAGCGCCAATGGTACTTGGGCTTGAGCCCTGGGAGAGTAGGTCAGCGCCGGAACTATGGTGCTTTTTTAATACGCGAAATTTTTTTCGTTTGACATAAATTTAGTTTTGTGATATAAATTAGGGTTAGTTTTGAACCTTTAAATTTAGCCAATATTTAGTAATTCATTGTAGTTTTTAGGAAATTTAAAACAAGTTTTTTAAAAGCTACAATGAACTGCGAGCCTGAAGATTTGAATAAATTAAAGCAGTTAATAAATAAGGCTAAAGCAGAAGGGCATAAGGGAATAAAATTTAATTGCCAGGCCGGCCAGCAAATTATTAAAAATATTAACCTCGCCTAACCTCTCTTCTGCCAGCCGGCGGAGTAAAAAGAGGAGGAATGATATGGATATAGCAATTTTTAAAAAATTAGGCCTGGGCGACAAAGAAACCGCGGTATATTTGTCTTTGCTTGAGCATGGCGCCAGCTCGGTCAGAAATTTAGCGGCTTTAACCAATTTAAACCGCGGCACGGCTTATGATATTTTAAAAAAATTGCAAGAAGTCGGGCTGGTAAGTTTTTTTCATAAAAACACCAAACAGAATTTCGTAGCCGAAGATCCGGAAAGAATTTTAAAATTATTAGCTGACCGCGAGCAGGATCTTAAAAAAGCCGAAGAAAAAATAAAAGAATTAATACCCGAATTAAGGTCGCTTCAGGAAAAAGGCGGCGGCAAGCCGACTACTAAATTTTATGAAGGCAAAGCCGGCATAAAATTTATTTTGGATGATGTTTTAAATTCGGCCAAAGAGCTGGAAATTAAAGAATATTATATTTATTCCGCGGCCGGGGTGCGCGAAGATGTTTATGGCGCTTATCCAGATTTTAATGAAAAGAGGATTAAGGGCGGCGTAAAAGCCAATACGATTTCTTTATCAGAAGGCGGCGGAACTTATGGCATAGATGAACGCAAGTGGCTTAAGACTGAAAAATCAAGCGCCGGCAATATGACCTATATTTTAATTTACGCGAATAAATGCGCTTTTATTTCACGCGACAGCCATAATAGTCCGGTAGGAGTGATTATTGAAAATAAAATGATTTATGAAACGCAGAAAATTTTATTTTTGCAAATATGGAATTCTATAAAATAGTTTTTATTTAATAAATAATATGCCATTCGCGCCAGGCTCGCGATGACAATAAAAATTATGTGCGGAATTGTCGGTTATATTGGAAAAAATAATGCTTTGCCGTTTTTAATTGACGGCTTAAGGCGCTTAGAATATCGCGGCTATGATTCAGCCGGCATCGCTTTATTAAGCGGTGGAGAGGTTTTCACGGTTAAATCGGTGGGACGGATTAAAAATTTAGAAGATAAATTAGGTAAAAGCGGAATGAAGCAGGCGGGCAATTCAGGCATTGCCCATACGCGCTGGGCGACTCATGGCAAACCGACCGAAGCTAACGCGCATCCTCATACCGATTGCCATAATAAAATTTGGCTGGCGCATAACGGCATTATTGAAAATTATAAAGAGCTGAAAAACCGCCTGGAGCTAAGCGGCCATAAATTTAAATCGGAAACCGATACCGAAGTTATCGCTCATTTAATAGAAGACTTATATCAAGGCAATTTAACTGAAGCTTTAGTTAAAGCTCTGCCGATGCTAAAGGGTACTTATGGCTTGGTTTTATATCACGCGGACGAACCCGATAAAATATTAGCCGCCAGATGCGGTTCGCCTTTAGTCGTCGGCTTGGCGGAAAATCAAACGATTATTGCTTCGGACATTTCAGCTATTGTAAGCCATACGCGCCAAATTANNGGCGAAGTCGCCGAGATTAACGGTGCCGGTTTTAAAATTATTAATTTAAAAAATCAAGAAATAAACAAGGAAATTAATAATATAGATTGGGATATTGCCGAATGTGAGAAAAAAGGCTACTCCCATTTCATGCTTAAAGAAATTTTTGAACAGCCGGAGACGATTATTGACAGCTTGCGCGGTCGAATTGTCTTAGAAGAAGGCAAGGCAAAATTAGGCGGATTGGATGAAGTGGTTGATAAAATAAGGGAAATAGAAAAAATCGTGATTGTCGCTTGCGGTACGGCCAGGAATGCCGGTTTAGTTAGCGAATATATGCTTGAAGAATACGCGGGCGTGTCTTGCGAAGTTGATTATGCTTCTGAATTTCGTTATCGCAAACCCGTTTTAGATAATAAAACTTTGGTTATCGCCATCAGCCAGTCCGGCGAAACCGCCGATACCTTGGCCGCGGTTAGAGAGGCTAAAGAAAAAGGCGCTTTAGCTTTAGGCATAGTTAACGCGGTCGGTTCAACCATCGCGCGTGAAACCGATGCCGGAGTTTATAACCACATCGGTCCGGAAATTTCCGTAGCCTCAACCAAGGCTTTTACTTCGCAAGTCGTGATTTTGTCCTTAATGACCGTAATGCTTGGCCGGCAAAGGCAGATGTCGCTCGTTACCGGACAGAGAATCATTAAAGAATTGCTGGATATTCCGGAAAAAATAAAGAAAATTTTAGAGTTAAACGACCAGATAAAAAATATCGCTAAAAAATATTATAAAATTAAGCATTTTGCTTATTTAGGGAGAAAATATAATCAGCCGGTAGCTTTTGAAGGCGCGCTTAAATTAAAAGAATTGTCCTATGTTCATGCGGAAGGTTTTGCTTCGGGCGAAATGAAGCATGGCGCTATCGCTTTAATAGATGAAAATTTTCCCAGCCTGTTTATCGCGCCGGTTGACAAAAAAAAAAAAAAAAATTTAAGCAACATTTATATTCCTAAAACCTTGGAAATGCTGACGCCGATTTTATCGGTTATACCTTTGGAGCTGTTTGCTTACCAGATGGCGGTTTTAAACGGGCGCGACGTTGATAAGCCGAGAAACTTGGCGAAAAGCGTTACGGTGGAATAAATAATGTATAAAGTATATGGACATCAAACAAAAACAAATTAAGGCCGGCGGCATTAAACTGTTTGTGGAAGATAACGGAGAAGAAGTGGCTCACGCTTATTTGTATATTTTATCCAATACCCATGATCGGCCATTCGGTTTAATGGAGGATATTTATGTTGCTGAAAATTTTAGGAGCCAAGGCTTAGGCACGAAATTAGTCGGAGAATTAATAAAAGCCGCTCAAAAAAATAATTGCTATAAATTGATCGGTACCTCAAGACATTCAAGGCCTAAAGTTCATGCTTTGTATGAGCGGCTGGGCTTTAAAGATTGGGGCAAAGAGTTTAGAATGGATTTTTAAATGATGATCCAGTTATGATTTGATTTAAAAAATTGTTTTTATCGCCCATATGAAATTGTAGCAATTTTTACAAAAAATTGCCCAAATTTCATCTAAGCAGAAAAAATAATTTTTTAAGTCAAGCTATCTAAAGAATTTTATTTTTTATGAAAAAACAAAAAATTGTAACTATCGGCGGCGGGTCAGGCAGTTTTATGGTTCTTTCCGGCCTAAAAAAATATCCGGCGGATTTATCGGCGATTGTCGGCATGGCTGACGATGGCGGTTCAACCGGAGTTTTACGCGACGAGTTGGGAGTTTTACCGCCTGGCGACGCGCGACAATGCTTAATTGCCTTAGCAAAAGCCGGCCCGGCCTTAAAAGAATTATTTAATTACCGTTTTGACGAGGGTGGTTTTAAAGGCCACGCTTTCGGCAATTTATTTTTAGCCGCTATGGAAAAAGCCAGCGGTGATTTTAATCAAGCGGTTAAAACGGCCGGTTCTGTTTTAAAAGTTAAAGGCCGGGTTTTACCCTCAACCTTAAGAAGCGTTAGGCTTGTCGCCGTTTTGAAAAATAACAGGAAAATAATCGGTGAAAATAAAATTTATGGCAATACTTCCGATTTGATTAATTTAAAAAGGCTTTATTTAAAGCCGGAAGCTGAATTAAATCCTGAAGCCGAAGCGGCAATTAAAGCGGCGGATAAAATAATTATAAACCCGGGCGATTTATATTGCAGTTTAATTCCCAATTTCTTGGTTAAAGGCACGGCTGAAGCTTTAGCTAAAACTAAAGCTAAAATAATTTATGTGGCAAATTTAATAACTAAGCCCGGCCAAACCGATAATTTTACGGTTGTTGATTATCTTCGGGCCATAGAGAAATATTCGGGCAAGGGGATAATCGATTATGTTATTTATAATAAGGAAATGCCCGGGGATGATTTTTTAAAAAAACATTTGCGCCCAGGAGAAAAATTGGTTATGGCCGGAGATATTGATAAATTTAAGAAAATAAAGCTTTTAGGCTATAATTTGCTTAGCCGTAAAGTTTTTCAAGCGAAGAAAGGCGACGCTTTAAGCAATTTAAGATCTTTAATCAAGCATGATCCTGATAAATTAGCTAAAATAATATATAATTTATGATAATAATATTTGATTTGGATTATACTTTATTAGATATGGAGCGGCTGCATGACAAGCTGGCCGATATTTTTAATAAAGAAGATTTTAGGGCGGATTATAAAAAATATTTTAAAGACGCGGGCGTTAATTTTGATTTAGATAAATATTTTGGCATACTTAGAGATGAGGGCAGAGTTGATGATCTTAGAGAAAAAAATCTAAAACTAGAAGTAGAAAAATTAATAAGCCGGATTGACGACTATTTAAAGGTTGACGCTGAAAATGTTTTAAAATATTTTAAAGGCTTGGGGGATAAGTTAATTTTAATAACTTTTGGCAACAAAAAGTGGCAGGAAGAAAAAGTAAAAAATTTGAGCATTAAAAAATATTTTGATGAAATAATTTTTGAAGAGAAAGACAAAGGCCGGGGCGAATATTTAAAATCGCTAGGAGGAGGCGGCGAAGAGATATTGATAGTTAATGATAATTTTAAGGAAATAGAAGAAATGAAGAAAATTTTAGGCGAAAAAGCTAAGGCGCTGATGGTGGAAGGAAAATATAATAAAGGGGCTAGGCCGCATATAAAAGATTTGCAGGAATTAATACCCGAAGAGAAAAGGCAGGAAAATATAATTAATTTAAGATAAGAATAAATATGAAACCGGAATTAGAAAATTTTGGCGTGGTGATTTTAGCGGCCGGCCAAGGGAAAAGGCTTGGCTGTGTTGATTTGCCAAAAGTGTTGCATGAAATAAACGAAAAGCCGATAATCAGCTATATTTTAGAAGAATTGGAAAAAGGCGGTTTAGCCAAAAGCCAAATTTGTTTGGTGGTCGGTTTTAAGGCGGAATCGGTTAAAGAAAAAATCGGTTCCGGCTATATTTACGCCTTGCAGGCTGAACGGCTGGGAACGGCTCATGCCGCTTTAATCGGAGAGGAGGCTTTGCCCGCTGATTTCAATAATTTTTTAGCGATAAACGGCGATGATTCGGCTTTTTATAAATTTAATTCGCTTGCCGAATTAATTAATATGCATTTAGAAAATAATAATGATATTAGCATTTTAACTTGCGAACCCGATGATCTTTCCGGATTAGGCCGTATTGTGCGCTGGTATAACAGTGAAGTTTTTGAGATAGTGGAAAAAGAGAATTTAATGCCGGAAATGGAAAAGATTAGAGAAATTAACACCAATACTTTTTGTTTTAAAAGAGAGTGGTTTAAAAACCATTACTATAATTTAAGGCCGATCGCCGGCTTAGAAGAGTATGGTTTGCCGAGTTTTGTCGGCGAAGCTTTAGCCAGCAATTCTAAATTTTCCGCGGTTAAATTAAAAAATGCGAATGAATGGTTTGGCATTAACACGTCCGAGCAGCTAGCCGAAGCGGACAAAAGAAAAAGAGAACAATTTTACGGAGCTTGATTGTTAGCCCTTTAAAAATTGTTTTTCCTGCTTAGACAAAATTTGGGCATTTTTATAAAAAACGCTACAATTTTGTATGCGCGATAAAAACAATTTTTAAAGGGCTAACATGATAATATAATTTTATGCAGCAGATTCTAGATTTGCATATTCATTCAAAATATTCCCGCGCCT
>JACQYU010000005.1:11414-14144 GCA_016208065.1 Candidatus Falkowiibacteriota bacterium
CGCGTCAAATGCGTAGTTATTATCGCGACCGGCGACTTTACATTTCCTGCCTGGTTTTCCGATAGAAAGAATAAATTAACAGAGACTAAGGCTGGCTCAGGATTATATAAGCTGAAAAGCGCTAAAGATGATAAGGTTAAATTTATTTTATCAACCGAGGTGGCGCTAATTTATAAAGACGGCGGCAAAGTTAGGCGCATCCATTTGGTAATTCACGCGCCTAGTTTAGAATCGGTCGAAGAATTAAATAATCTTTTAGATAAAAAATATAATATTCGCTCTGACGGACGGCCGATTTTAGGCATGAGCGCGCCGGCTTTAATGGAATTATGCTTAAAGATTGATAAAAAATTTTTAATTTATCCGGCCCATATTTGGACGCCGTGGTTTTCGGTGTTCGGCTCAAAATCAGGCTTTGATAAAATGGCAGAATGCTTTCATGAATATACAAAAGATATTTACGCCGTAGAAACCGGGCTATCAAGCGATCCGGAAATGAATTGGCGCTTATCCGCTTTGGATAAATTAAGCATCTTATCAAATTCCGACGCGCATTCTCTGCCGAATATAGCGCGCGAAGCCAACGTGTTTGAAATGGAAGAAATTAATTACAATGAAATTTATAAAATTATTAAAAATAAAATTTTATTTGATGATAAAAAAAATGATCTGGGGATAAAGTTTACCATTGAATTTTATCCGGAAGAAGGCATGTACCATTATGACGGCCATCGCGCTTGCGGCGTTAGCCTTACTCCGGAGCAAACTAAAAGATATAAAGGCATTTGCCCGATCTGTAAAAAGCCTTTGACTATCGGTGTGATGAACCGAGTTGACGAATTGGCCGATCGACCGTCTTTAACCGAAGCTTCGTCGGGCAATTTACCAGACTTAAATCCGCCAGTCGGGCAAGCTAAGTTTGTTAAGTTAGTGGAGCTTGATAAAATCATTGCCGAAGCTCTAGGCGTTAAATCAAGACAGGCCGTAAAAGTGCAAACAATTTATAAAAATCTGATTAAACAAGGTGGTAGCGAGTTAAATATTTTATTGAATATTAGCCATAAAGAGTTAGCTAACATGACTGATCCGGCAATAGCCGAAGGCATTAAGCGGGTGCGTGAAGGCAGGTTGATTATTAAGCCTGGCTTTGACGGGCAATACGGCATGGTTAAAATTTTTAGCGAGCAGGAAAAAAGCAAAAATAAACAAGTAAGTTTATTCCAATAAAAAATAGAAGCGGCTTAAGCCGTTTCTATTTTTTATTTATAAAGTAGAACTTTATAAATTACCTTTTTTTCTTCTTAGTCGCTTTTTTCTTCGCGGTTTTTTTGCTAGCTTTCTTTTTAGCTTTTTTCTTTGCCATATTTTTTGCACCCCCTTTCGCTTTGGCAAAAAATTTTAAAGAAATTTTTTGCCGGTTATGTGAATTTCTTTTAACTGTATTTTTATTATAACATAAAAAAAAATTGTCAACAAGAGTTTTCTGTGAAAATAGCAATAATTTGTTTTGACAAGAAAAAATTTTTGCATTAAGGTTTGAATATAAGAAATTATCGCTAGAAAATAAATTGTCCGGCGCTTAGGCTAAACTATAAATTTAAATATGCCTATAAAAATTAATGATAAAGATAAAAATACCATTTTAGTTTTGGATTACGGTTCGCAGGTGGCTAAATTATTGGCTGACTGTTCAAGAAGTTGCGGTGTTTATTCCGAGATAGTGCCATTTAATATTAAAATTGAAGAAATAAGGGCGCGCCGGCTGCTAGGTTTAATTATTTCCGGCGGACCGGACAGCGTTTACGCGAAAAATGCGCCGACTTTAAATAAAGAAATTTTTAATTTAGGCGTTCCGGTCTTAGGCATATGCTACGGCCATCAGCTAATCGCCTATTTGCTTGGCGGCAAAGTAAGCTCTGGCGAAAAAGGAGAATATGGCTATCGCGAATTGGTTACGGTAAAAACTAAAAATACGCCTCTTCAAGGCTTAAATAAAAAAATTGATGTTTGGATGAGCCACCGCGATCAAGTAATTAAATTGCCGCCCGGTTTTGAAATTATTGCTAAAAGCCTAAGCTGCCCGATTGCGGCCATGATTGACCGCAAGCGTAAAATAGTCGGCTTGCAATTTCATCCGGAAGTTGAGCACACTAAAGACGGGCAGAAAATGATTGATTATTTTTTACGCCGGATTTGTTTAGCTACGGGCAGATGGAAGATGTCTTCTTTTAAGGCCGAGGCGATAAAACAAATCCGCGAACGAGTTGGCGGCGATGGCCGGGTTTTAGGCGCGGTTTCCGGCGGCGTGGATTCAACGACTTTAGCCGTGCTTATAAATAAAGCCATTGGCAAACGCTTTATCGCCATGTTTATTAATAACGGCTTATTAAGGCAAGACGAAGAAGCTCAAGTCGTTAAAACTTTAAAACAAGCCGGAGTTAATTTAAAAACAGTTAACGCGGAAAATATATTTTTGCGCGCTTTAGCCGGCATTATTGATCCGGAACAAAAGCGAAAAATTATTGGCCGCCTATTTATTGAAATTTTTGAAAGAGAGGCTAAAAAGCTGGAAAAATTACATAAAATAAAAATAAACTTTTTAGCCCAGGGCACGCTTTATCCTGATGTGATTGAGTCTGTTTCTGCCTTTGGCGGGCCTTCAGCCAAAATAAAAACTCATCATAATGTAGGCGGCCTGCCCAAAGATTTAAAACTTAAACTCATTGAGCC
>JACQYU010000008.1:0-4820 GCA_016208065.1 Candidatus Falkowiibacteriota bacterium
AAGCCGGTTATCGCCTCGGCAGTCGGCGGCTTAAAAGAAATGGTTAGAGATGGGGAAAACGGTTTTTTATTTGAGCCGGAAAGCGTTAAAAATTTGGCGCTGGCTATTGATAAATTGCTTAGGGCGGATAAAGAAAAACTAAGCCGCGCGGCCTTATTATCAAGCGAAAAATACGGGCCTAAGGCTTATTTTTCTGAAATTATGAAAATTTATCAATCGCTGATTGATAAAAATTGCGCTAAATAGAGCATTTTTTCTCCCTATTGGCGCTTGGTTTTTAGGGTTGACAGCTTATGAGATAAATGTTAAGTTATAATGTTAATTTAACAGTATAAAAAATAAAGGGGAGATTTGAAGAAGTTTCTTCCAATCTTAAAATATCATAATAATATGAAGAAAAAGTTATTTATCGCCGGATTTATAATGATCGCCTTGTCGTTTGTTTTTATTTCCGGAGTTAGGGGCAAGGCGAGTTCGCGTATTAATGGCGACGTGGTCCAATATAAAGGCGTGGTTTATTTGGCCACGGTTAATTCCGGAGCGGTTGAATTGCATGAAATTACCAACACCAAAATTACCAAGGTCGCCACTATCAATTCGGTTGCCGGAAACTCCGGCTGCCAAGGATTTATTGACGCCGCTTTAAACATTGAAGAGCGGGGCATATTCCTTTTTCTGACAGACGGCAAATATGTTTATAAATACGATATTAATGATTCCGGCAGGCCGATGTTATTTAAAAAATCCAATGATTCCGCCAACGGCAGATTCATAGGTTTGGGGAAAATTGATAATAATGTATATTCAGTCTCCGATCAGGGCATAAAAGTCTGGAATGATGAAATGGATGTATCTTATAGCGTCAATTTTAATAATTCTTTCGCCCATAACATAAAATTCAGCAAGCAGGGCAGTTTTATTTTTAATATTAAAGGCGATCAGCTGGAAATATACGACGCTTCTTCGCAAAAATTAATGGACGGCTGGGCCAGCGGCTTAAAAGTTGTCAGAGACGGTTATGGAGAAAAAATCGTTGTTTTTGATAACTACAATATCACCGTGTTAAATCAGGATTTTAAAAAAATCGGCTCAATCAGGCTGGATAATAATGAACCGTTATGCTTGATAGGAGAAAATTTGTCTTTAAATCTGGATTATAATCACGCCGTGGCCGGCTCGGAAGTTGCGTTAAGCGGCCGAGGCTATGGTTCGGGCGAAAATTTATTAATCTATCTTAATAATAAAAAGATTGATTCAGTTTACGCGGATAATAGCGGCCGGTTTTTAAAGAGCATTATTGTTCCCCAATTCAATGCCAATACTCCGGAATTCAGGCCGGGCAGGATGGATATTAAAGTATTGGGAGAAAGCTCGGGGAAAAGCTACAGCATAAATTTTCAGATTGAAGAAAGCGGCACCGCTGATTCCGCGCGGTCGGTTAACAAGAAACATGGCTTGCCGGGAGAAGAAGTGGCTTTAAGCGGCTCGGGTTTTAATCCGGGAGAATATTTATTAATTTATTTTGCTGATAAAAAGATTGATTCAGTTTATGCCGACAGCCTCGGAAGTTTTGCAAAGGTTATAGTTATACCCGATATTAAGCCGGGCAAATATGAAATTAAGATAAGTCCGCAGTTCGGCAACGGCTATATAATTAAATTTGAAGTAGATTATAATTATGAAAATATATTTCATAGGACAGAAAGGCATACCGGCGAAATTTGGCGGGGTGGAAAAACACGTTGAAGATTTATCAACGCGCTTGGCTAAAGCCGGGCATGAAGTTTTCACCTATACCCGCGCTAATTATACCGATAAAAGCTTGAAAAAATATCAGGGCGTTAATTTAATCAGCTTGCCGAATATAGCGACCAAGCATTTTGACGCGATTAGCCATACTTTTCGCGCTTGCTTTGATTTAATTAAGCGCGAGGTTGATATTATTCATTTTCATTCCATCGGCCCGTCTTCTTTAATTTGGCTGGCGAAATTATTAAAGCCGGGCGTGCCCATAATTTTTACTTTTCACACAAAATGCTATGAGCATAAAAAATGGGGAGTTTTAGCCAGGCTATGCTTAAAAACAGGCGAGAGAATCGCTTGCCGCTTGGCTGATAAAGTGATTACAATTTCCCCTTCGCTTACCGAATATGCCCGCGCCAAATATAAGGTTAACGCGGCTTATCTTCCCAATGGCGTAAGCCTGCCTAAAATAGTTAAAGCCGATAAAATAGGAAAATGGGGGCTAAAAAAGGACGGCTATATTTTAGCGGTTACGAGATTGGTCGGCCATAAAGGCGTGCAGTATTTAATCGGCGCTTATAAAAATTTAAAAACCAACAAAAAATTGGTAATCGTGGGCGACGGCGCTTATACTGATAATTACGTTAAAGAGCTTAAGGCCGCGGCCGAGGGCAATAAAAATATAATTTTTACCGGCAATCAATCCGGCCCGGAATTGGCCGAATTATTTTCTAACGCTTATTTATTCGTTCAGCCGTCAGAAGCGGAAGGCTTGTCTATCGCTTTGCTTGAAGCCATGGCTTATAAAAATTGTCCCGTGGTCAGCGATATTAGGGAGAACACCGATGTTATAAAAAATTGCGGCGCTTCTTTTAAAAATAAAAGTTTATCGTCAAGTTTTAATCGGCGCCGATAAGCAGCCGAATCGTTTCTTTATATTAGGGTTAGCTAGAAGAATAACAACCATGTTTATGCTATAATTTTAGTATGATTTTACATATTGACACCACGCAAAACGATTTGATAGAAATCAGCCTAAAAGATAAAAATAAGCTTTTGGCTGTTAAAAAATTCAAATCTTATCGCGACCAGGCGGAAAAACTTTTGCCGGCCATAGGAAAATTACTTAAAGACAATAAATTAAAATTAAGTGATTTAGAGAGCGTGGAAGTGGAAAACAGGGGAGGCTCGTTTACTTCTTTGCGCATCGGCGTGGTTACGGCTAACGCTTTGGCCTACTCGCTGGGCATTATGGTAAAGGGAGCCGGTAAAACAGGCGTCGGACGGCTTAACGCAGTTGAGCCGATGTATGATAGAGAACCGGAGATTACTAAAAAGAAGATGCGTAGCCAATAGTATTTTTTGTCATTGCGAGAAAGGAGCGAAGTGCAACGAAGCGACTGACGAAGCAATCTCTGGTTAAATTCACTATTCATCTATAACCGTTAATAGGTATTCAGAGCGTCAAACCTGAGATTGCCACGCCCCTTCGGGGCTCGCAATGACAGATGAGAGGTTGTTCGCCATAACAAAGCTGATTTGTGGATAAAGCTGTTGATAACCGAGTAAAAAATTTTTATAATATTTATGATAAAATATCCGCCCGTTTAAAGGCGGATATTTTTTATTGTTTTTAATTTAATTTTAGCTTTAATTTTAGTGGCGGCTTATCATTGACAAATGGCAGTTTGTGGTATATAATTATAGTATTATGGTGAATGGTGGGGAATTGTGGAGAAGTAGCTTAATTTATCTTTAAAGTTTTTTTAAAATAAAAACAAAAATAAGTTCGCCGTAAGGCGAAACCAGCCGGCCAAGATAATAACGCCGGCTAAATAAGGCAGGTTCCGTGCCTAACGGGACAATTTTAATTAAGGCAAAGAAGGGGTCTGAAGAGCGATAACTCGCTGGTCAGACTTCTCGTTGGCCTTAATGCATAACTTCATATAATTTAAATTATTTCATGTTCATCGGCGAATACAACCACAATCTTGACGACAAGGGCAGGGTAGCCGTGCCGGCTAAGTTCCGCGCTATGCTAAAGGGCGGCGCGGTAGTCACCAAAGGCTTAGACGGCTGTCTTTTTTTGTATACTAAAAAAGAATGGCAGGAATTAGCCGTTAAACTTTCTAAATTGCCGATTGGTCCGGCTAATACCCGGGCTTTCTCGCGTTCTATGCTGGCCGGAGCCATGGAGGTTGATTTTGATAATCAGGGGCGCATTATGCTGCCGGAGTATTTAAGAAAATTTGCCAATTTAAAAAAGAAGCTTATAATCGCCGGCCTTTATAGCCGATTGGAAATTTGGGATGAAACCGTTTGGAATAAATATAAAAAAGGCACGGAAAAGAAAAGCGCTGATATAGCCGAGGCTTTAGGCGGCTTAGGCGTGTAAGCGTAATATGCTCAGTAATTAATTAAAATAAAAACAAAATTATGATTAAATCAATTTTTTGCCAAAATTCAAAAAAACAAGCTCAAAGCATAAGGGTAAGGGTTATAAGGGCGCCGCTGGTTGATAGTGGAATCTTAAAACAAGTATGGCGAGAAAGGCAGAGGGCTTTAGTGCTATAAATCGCTTAACGTGAAACGCGTAATTTAAAAATCCAACGCGACACATAAGGCAATGAAATATAATCACATACCAGTCATGCTTAAAGAGGCAATGGAAATTTTAAAGCCGCAACCGGGGCAAAAATTCATAGATTGCACTTTGGGCGGCGGCGGATATAGCAGAGCGATTTTAGAAAAAATCGGCGAAGAGGGTAAGGTTTTAGCTATTGACTTAGATAATTTAGCCATAGCCAACGCCGAATTAAATTTTAATTTGCTGGCTGGCGGAAGAAATAAAAATAAAAAATTAATTTTGGCCCATGAAAATTTTAAAAATTTGCAAAATATTGTTAAAGAGTATTTCACGGCGGGCGACGAGTTTGACGGCATTGTATTTGATTTGGGGCTATCATCAGCTCAACTCGAAGACAGGCATAGAGGATTTTCTTTTAAATTACCTCTCGCGCCGCTAGGCATGAATTTCGGCGAAGAGACAGGGGAGACGGCTGAAAATATCATTAATA
>JACQYU010000008.1:4854-7088 GCA_016208065.1 Candidatus Falkowiibacteriota bacterium
CTAAAATTTTTCAAGCCCTGCGCATCGCCGTCAATCAAGAGTTGGAAAATTTACAAGCGGTTTTGCCCCAGGCGGTTAATTTATTAAAGCCGGGCGGAAAGCTAGTAGTTATTTCTTACCATAGCCTAGAAGACAGAATCGTTAAACAATATTTTAAGCAAGAATCAAAAGATTGCCTTTGCCCGCCGGCTATGCCGATCTGCCAATGCGGGCATAAAGCCGTTTTAAAAATATTAACCCATCCGATTTTAAGGCCGACCGGGGAGGAGGTCTTAAAAAATCCGCGGTCAAGAAGCGCTAAGCTTAGAGCGGCGGAAAGAATATGAAATTTATTAAATTTGGGCTAAGCGAATAAGGCAGCTCACAAAAATTAAAAATAAAAATTACTTATGGAAAAAATCAGTAGCCAAAAATTTTCTATTAAAAAAAGGCCGTTTAATTTAAAAAATGCAAATAAAGCTTTATTGTTGGCTATAATTATTTTGGGAGTTTATTACGTCGCCGGAACCAATGATTTAACTGTCAAAGGCTTTGCTTTAAGCGATTTAAAGGCGCAAAAGAATAAATTAATTGAAGCTAATAATAAGCTTGAACTTAATATTTTGGCTTTAAGCTCCTATTCTAATATTAAAGAAAAGGTCGGTAATTTAAAGATGGTGGCGGCCGGAGAAATAAGCTATTTAACCGCCGGATCGGAAGCGGTGGCGAAAAAATAATCTGGCGATGGCTATAAATATTTTTATAACCGCCTCAGCAATTTATGTCGTTTTGGAAAAAAAGACAAACTGGCAGCAATAAAATAAACAATAGTCGCATTAATTTAATAATTGCGATTGTTTTTTTATTAACCGGAATTATTGTTTATAAATTAATCAATCTGCAAGTTTTAAATTATGATTTATATTATAGTTTAGCTTCCGGTCAGCATCAGATTTATAATCTTTTAAATCCGGTTCGCGGGCGGATTTTTATCCAAAACGACGCTAAGGCCGATGATAATCAGCTTTATCCTATCGCCACCAATAAAAATTTCGCTTTGCTTTTCGCCGTGCCTAAAGACGTAAAAGAAGCGGAAAAAATCAGCGAACAGCTTTATATAATCTTTAAAAAAGAAAAAGTCGAAAAAGAAGTGGAAGAAATATTTAAAAGAGAAGATGCTGATAATTTAAGCGTTCAGCTTAAAGCTTTAGGCGGCGTTAAAGATGAAGCTTTTAGGTTTAAAGAAGCCGAGATAATCGCTCATCATCAAGCGCTTTTAGCCGATAAAAAGTTTCAGGAAATAAGGCAGGTTAGGCGGGAAGCGGAAATTAATTTAAGAAAAAAAGGCATTACTGACGCGTATTTAAAAAAACTGGATAAACCGGGAGACGTTTATGAGCCGCTTGAACAAAAAGTTGACGAAGATATTTTAAAGAAATTTTATTTAGCCATTAACCAGCTTGGCCAGCCGGCTGATAATTTAAAGCCCGAGGATATTGAAGTTGATGGCAATGCCATAATCATTTTGAACCGCGAGCCTAAAAAAGAATTAAAAATAGACGGCATCGGTTTTTCCGAAAGCTTGTTTCGTTTTTATCCGGAAGGCAATATCGGCTCTAATATTTTAGGCTTTGTCGGCTATGTCGGCGATAAGCTAGAGGGACGGTACGGCCTTGAAGAATTTTTTAATCAAGAACTTACCGGGTCAGCCGGTTCAATAAAAATCGAACGCGACGCTAAGGGCCAGCCAATAATTATCAATGACCGCGAATATAATAAGGCCGCCGACGGCAGCGATTTGATTTTGACCATTAACCGATCTATCCAGTTTATGGCTTGCCAAAAATTAAATGAAGCGGTTAAAAAACACGGCGCCGACGGCGGCAGCGTTATAATTTTAGAGCCCCAAAGCGGAGCGGTTTTAGCTATGTGCTCAAACCCCGATTATGACGGCAATAATTTTCAAGAGGCCGAAGATATTAAAGTTTTTACCAACCCGGCGATTTTTTCCCAATACGAGCCGGGCTCTATTTTTAAAGTTATTACCATGGCTATGGCTTTGGATCAGGAAAAAATAACGCCGCAAACCACTTATGAAGATACCGGGCAAATTATAATTTCCAAATATAAAATAGAAAATTCCGATCATAAGGCCAACGGCAAGCAAACTATGGCTGAAGCGCTGGAAAAATCTTTAAACACCGGCGCTATTTTTGCCATGAGATCAATCGGGCCCGATTTATTTTCCGAGTACG
>JACQYU010000009.1 GCA_016208065.1 Candidatus Falkowiibacteriota bacterium
CCTGGATTCCCGCCTGCGCGGGAATGACAAAAAAAAGGGGGGGGCTCGCAATGACAAAAAATTTAAACTATGCAAGAAAAAATAATACAACTTAAACAGGAAATTTTAGGCCAGCTTAAAAATATTAAGCGGCTGGAAGTTTTACGCGGCCTAGAAATAAAGTATCTCGGGCGAAAAGGCGAGCTGACTAAAATTTTAAGAAGCGTGGCCGATTTGGGCGTTGAAGAAAAAAAGACTTTAGGCAAATTAGCCAACGAAATAAAATTGGAATTGGCTAATAGATTCGCGGAAGTTAAGGCTGAATTGGAAAAAACCGTGGGCGCGTCTTACGTTGACGCGACTTTGCCGGGCGAGGAAATTAAAGCCGGCCATTTGCATCCGATAACGATTATGCAGAATGAAATTGAGGATCTGTTTGCTTCTTTGGGCTTTATGGTTTTGGACGGTCCGGAGCTTGAAAGCGATTATTATAATTTTACCGCGCTTAATATTCCTCCGCTTCATCCGGCGCGCGACATGCAGGATACTTTTTATATTGACCATAAAAATAGCAAAGGCGAGCTAGACACTTTAATGCGCACCCAGACTTCGCCCATGCAAATTAGGGCCATGCAAAAATATGGCGCGCCTTTAAAATGCATTGTGCCCGGACGCTGTTTCCGTTCCGAAGCTACCGACGTGCGCCACGAGCATACTTTTTATCAAGTTGAAGGTTTGATGATAGATAAGGGCATAAATTTCAGCCACCTCAAAGCCGTTTTAGAAGCTTTGGGAAAAAAATTATTCGGGCCAAAAACCGAGCTAAGAATGCGGCCGAAATTTTACCCGTTTGTTGAGCCGGGCTCTAACGGTGAATATTCCTGCTTTCTGTGTTCGGGAAAGGGTTGCCGTTTATGCAAAAATACCGGCTGGCTGGAAATCGTTGGCTGCGGTTTAGTGCATCCGGAAGTTTTGCGCGCCGGCGGCATTGATCCGAAAAAGTATCAGGGCTTTGCTTTCGGCTACGGCTTGGATAGGCTGGTTATGCTGAAATACGGCATAAATGATATTAGATTATTTCATAGCGGAGATTTAAAATTTTTAAAGCAATTTTAGCAAAATTTTTAATTTCTAATTTTGTAATTTTTAAATAATAACAAAATATCCTAATTTTTAATATGAATTACGATTTAGAGGAGAGAACCGCTAAATTCGGAGAAGGTATTATAAAATTTTGTAAACTAATAAAATATAACGATATAAACAAGCCGCTAATAAATCAATTGGTCAGATCAGCCACTAGCATAGGCGCTAATTATATGGAAGCCAATCAGGGAAGCTCCAAAAAAGATTTTAAGAATAAAATAAGAATTTGCCAAAAGGAAGCCAACGAAACTAAGCATTGGCTAAGAATGATCGCGGTTGCCAATGAAGATAAAAAAGAAAATTGTCGGATTTTATGGAGAGAAGCTCATGAGCTAACCCTGATTTTTGCGAAAATTTCACGAAGTTGCCAAGAGAATTATTAGATATTAAAAATTATAATATTATTTAAAAATTATAAAATTGCAAAAATTAAAAATTATTATATATGTTATTATCCTTAAATTGGCTAAAAGATTTTGTTGATATTCCCAAAGAAATGTTGCCTGATGAACTAAAAGCAAAAGTAAGCCAAAATTTCAGCGATTATTTAAAATTAAACGATGTTATTTTTGAAGTTGACAATAAAAGCATTACGCATCGCGCCGACTTATGGTCGCATTACGGCCTGGCGCGGGACATCTCGGCGTTTTTAAATGCTAAATTTAAAGTTTACGCGCCCAAAGCCGGAGTTTTAAAAGCCAAAAAAATAACTTTTAGATTTAAAGTTAAGATTGAAGATTTCTCTTTGTGTCCGCGCTATATGGCGGTCGGCCTGGAAGGCATAACCATCGCGCCTTCGCCTAGATGGATGCAGGATCGGCTGTCTGCTTGCGGTATGCGGCCGATTAATAATATCGTGGACGCGACTAATTACGTTATGCTCGAATTAGGCCAGCCCTTGCACGCTTTTGATAAAAATTTTATTGACCATATAGTCGTAAGAAGAGCTCGCGCCGGAGAAATTATGGAAACGCTTGACGGCGTAAAAAGAAAATTAGAGCCGGGCATGCTAGTTATCGCGGATAAAACCAAACCGGTAGCCATAGCCGGAATTATGGGCGGAGCCAACAGCGAAATAAACGAGCAAACCAATTCCATTATAATCGAATCGGCTAATTTTAATTATGATTCCATAAGAAAAACATCGCAAAAGCTAGGGCTTAGAACCGAAGCTTCCATGCGCTTTGAAAAAGGCTTGGATCCTAATTTATGCGAGCTTGGACTCGCTCGCGCGGTTGAGATTATTTTACAGATTTGCCCGGGGGCTAGGGTGGCCGGCAATTTAGCTGATGAAAAAAAATATAAATTAAAACAAGGCCCGATTACACTGGATTTAAATTGGCTAAACGATCGCGTTGGCCAAAAATTTGAATTAAAGCAAGTTAAGCAAATTTTAGAAAAACTAGGCTTCGCGGTAAAACCGTCGCGTGAAAAACTAAGCGTTATTATTCCAACTTGGCGCGCCGTGCGCGATATCGCCATGGCCGAAGATATTGTTGAAGAAGTTACTAGAATTTACGGTTATAATAAGATTAAGCCGGTTATGCCAAAGGTGGATTTAGCGCCGCCTTTGATTATTAAAGAAAAAGCTTTGGAAAGAAAAATAAAAAATATTTTATCGGTTGGCGCGCGCTTAACCGAGGTTTATAATTATTCTTTCGTTAGCTTCGAGCAGTTGGAAAAATTAAAAATAAATTTATCGTCGGCGATTAAGCTGGCCAATCCTTTAAGCGAAGACTTAACCCTCTTACGGCCGAGCTTAACACCCTTGCTTTTAGAAAACATAAAAACCAACCAGGCTAAAGAAGATTTTATTTCAATTTATGAAATCGGTACGGTTTTTATTAATACCCCGGGAGAAATAAATAAAGATAGTATAAGCGATGAGAAACTTCCTAAGCAGGAAAAATATTTAGGTTTAGCGCTGGCCGGAGCCGAAGAGGCTGATTTATTTTTTAAGCTTAAAGGCATAATAGAATATTTATTGAATTCTCTTAATTTAACCGTTGAATTTGAAATTGAAAATTCGCCTATGCCTTTTGCGGATAAATCAATTTTAGCCGCTGTTTACGCGGATAAAAAGCTGATTGGCCGGATAGCGGCCGTGGAAAAGAATTTAGCTCGCGCTTACGGTTTAAAAAAGCCGGCGGTTATAGGAGAAATTAACTTTAAAGAGCTGTCCGGGCTGGCCGAAAACAAGCCGGTTAAGCAGTTTAAAGAGCCGGTTAAATATCCGGAAGCTTTAAGGGATTTGGCGTTTGTGGTAAATGAAAAAATATTGTATAATAACATCAAGAAACAGATTATAAATTTCAGTGATTTAATCAAGCAAGCCGAACTGTTTGATATTTATCAAGGCGATAAATTAGGCCAAGGTAAAAAGAGCTTGGCTTTCCATATTATATATCAGGCTAATAGAACACTAACCTCGGAGGAGGTTGACGAGGCGCAAAAGAAGCTGATAAATCATTTAGAAAGAGAATTTGGAGCGAAGATAAGAGACTTTTAGCAAAATTTTCAATTTTCAATTTTCAATTTTCAAACAATTTTAAAATTTTCAATGTTTAAAAATTAATGCATTGAAGCATTGTTTAGAAATTAAAAATTAGAAATTGAAAATTAGCTATTTTCCCCATGCTTGAAGACGAACAATTTAATGAAGCCGGCGGCGGTTTTGAAGAAAAACCCGATCAATCACCCCCGCCCTTAAATAAAAACCAGAAAATCGCGGCCGCGAGCCTGGCGGTTTTTGCCGTTTTTATTTTGGTTTTATGGTTTGCCCAATTAAGAAGCAATATTTACGGTCCGTTTAACGCCTCATCCGGTAAAAACCAAGTTGCTTCCGAGGCTGAAAACAGCGATGAGGCTTTAAAAAGTAAAGATACTGACGCGGACGGCTTAACTGATTATGATGAATTGAATATTTATAAAACTTCGCCTTATCTTGAAGATTCTGACAGCGACGGGTTTAAGGATGGCGAGGAAATAAAAAAAGATTTTGATCCGAATTGCCCGCAAGGCCGAACCTGCTCCGGCGGCTTATTGGATAATTCCGCGGCCGATCAAACGGCTACCGACGAAACTTTAAATAGCTTGTTAAACCAATTCGGTACGAGCCAAGCGGAAACGCAAGCGGATAGCGCCGCCAACTTAACTTCTGATCAGCTTAATGCTCTTAAAAATATAGACGCGGCCAGCCTGCGGCAGCTGCTTTTGCAGGCCGGCATGCCTAAAGAAACCTTGGATAAAATCAGCGACACCGATTTAATGAAAAGCTATAGCGAGACTTTAAATTCCGGGCAGTAAAAATTATAATCGTCATTCCCGCGAAGGCGGGAATCCAGAAAAAATGTCCGTGGAATTTCTGGATCCCTGCCTGCGCAGGGATGACGGATAAAACAATGTATCAAGAAAAATTATCGTACATATACATAATAGCAAGCGGCAAGAACGGCACTTTATATATCGGTATAACTTCAAATTTACAAGATAGAATTTATAAGCATAAACAAGGTTTGCTCGGCGGTTTTACAAAAAAATATAATATAAAATATTTAGTCTATTATGAAATATTTGGCGATATTAAAGAGGCAATTGCCAGAGAAAAGCAGTTAAAGAAATGGAAGAGAGAATGGAAGATAAAATTAATAGAGAAAAACAATCCGGGGTGGAACGATTTGTACGATAAGTTGTTTGAAAAATAACGTCATTCCCGCGAAGGCGGGAATCCAGAAAAAATGTTCGTGGAATTTCTGGATCCCTGCCTGCGCAGGGATGACGAAAAGAGAAGGGGATGACGAAAAGGAAAAAGAAAAAGCCTCGGGAATTTTCTGCTAATTTTTTAGCATAAAATCCGCGAGGCTTAGGAGAGGACATTTTAAAACAAATTTGTTATGAATAAAAAAATAAAACAAACAAAAAATTTAATTCCGTTTGATAGGATTGATTCCGTTTGATAGGATTGAAAGCAAAATTTTGCGTCTTCGCGGACAGAAGGTAATGATGGATTATGATTTAGCCGTATTATATGGAGTTGAAACGAAAAAATTAAATCAAGCGGTTAAAAGAAACTTAGAGAGATTTCCTGATGATTTTATGTTTCATCTGACTAAAGATGAAGCTAATTTGATATCACGATTTGCGACCTTAAATTTAGTTTCAAGGTCACAATTTGTGACCTTGAATGGTAAAAACAGCGAAAATAAGCAAAACTCAAGATCGCAATTTGCGACCTTGAAAACAAAACATGGTAAAAATATAAAATATTTGCCTTATGCTTTTACCGAGCAGGGCGTGGCCATGCTATCCAGCGTTTTAAAAAGCAAGCGGGCGGTTGAAGTTAATATCGCGATTATGCGCATATTTGTAAATATTAGAAAATTTATTTCTTCTTACGAGGGTTTAGCCATGAAAATAGCGGAGCTGGAAAAGAAATATGACGTAAAAATCGGCAGAATTATGAATATTATTGATCAGTTCACCCCGTTAAATAATTTTAAATTTTTATTTTA
>JACQYU010000006.1 GCA_016208065.1 Candidatus Falkowiibacteriota bacterium
AAGGCCTGGATGAAAAACAAATAATGGATAAAATGAAAAAAATGTCAGATATGACGATGGATAAGGATATGATGATGGACCATATTAAAATGATGGAAGAGAAAATGGAAAAAAAGTATATGTAAAGAATTAACAGGATTATAGCCAAACCAAAAAATCGCCTAATAGGCGATTTTTTGCGTGGGTCCCTTATGGAGCTATCTTATAAATTTATAAACTTTAGTAATTTAAATAAAACCAACTTTTTGAAATGCCAAATAAATTTTTAATTAGATTCGTTATATTTGTCTCAAATAATAATTTACTAAAATAGAATCCTCTATAGGACCAACGATATGCGAATTCGACACACATCTGTTCAACTACTGACCCCCTATCCGGCAATCTCCCAAATCCCTGGAACAAAGACTTCTCCAACATAAGAATTCGATTTTCTCTTAAAATAAGGATGTCATGACTATTTTCATGAACAATACATATATTTTCAGTTTGGTGCTTAGCGCCTTCAGCCTTATTAATATCTAAAGAGTTTAAAATCGGCATAGTCTCTTGATTTGCTACTAATGATACCGCCCTTGGTTGACCGCCACCGAGGACAAAAGGTACTACTGGAAAAATAAAAATTGGATAAACAGACAAAAGCCAAATTAAAAATAAAATAATATAAAAAATGTTTATAAATTTATTTTTGTCTTTAAAATTATTTTTAAAATTTTCTATTATATCTCTAACCTTATTAAATCTAGTTATTGTCCAAAGTATTGCCTTTAAAATTAATTTTATTATTATCCAAATAATTACAGTTACTAATAAAAAGGAGATCCCGCAAAGTATATATTTAATTTTTAATATTTCATCTTCCTGAAAGCCAAACCCAAAAAGATAGACACTCCAAATTATAAATCCTAGAATTAACAAAATTATTGGAAATACCAAAATAATAGAATAATTATTTGGCGAATAATATTCTATAAATTTTTTAATTTTTTTAATTTCTAACGTCAGATTCATAAAAATTTATAAATCTTACTGTATTGGGTAGGTACTGGGAATCGAACCCAGATTTCTTGCACCACAAGCAAGAGTTCTAGCCGTTGAACTATACCCACCATGATATTTTATTTTACTTTTACATTTTTATTATGCACCAAGTAGTGGCAATTACGGCACAACCAAACTAAATTATTAATCTTATAATTTTTTCTATTACAATCTTTATGGTGTATAATTAAAACCCTCTTATCGTCTAAACCGCACAACTTGCACTTCGCAGGAATTTTACTCTCTTTCATAACACGATAATAAGTGAATTCTCCTCCTTGCCAATATAATGTTTATTTCTCCAAATAGTCTGACATTTCTTATTGCAAAAAAACTTACCGCTCTTTGAAATTTTTAATGCCCTTGGCGTTTTCCATGTTTCCTGACCGCAAATTTCACAAATAACATACTTACCCCTTTTTTGCCCTAAATGTTTGCATTTTCTCGAACAATATTTACCGTAACCCAGCCTTAAATGGCTTGGTTTAATATAAAATTCTTTTTTACAAATTTTACATTTTGCCATAGGCATATACCATGAATAATATCAAAATTAGCTCACAATGTCAATGTACTGTCTTGTGGATTAAACTATCATTCTTACATTTAACTATAATCGCTGCTCCGTAACTCTTTAAAGCTTTATTTAAACAAAAGTTGCCTTGCGGCAACTTTTATAATATAACAGAATTTACTAAAAAGTCAAGCTAAATTGCGGTTATTACCGCTTTCTTTTCTCTATATAAAAGCGCCAAACTAGCCTCGTAAGCGCCTGCTAAAGCGCCGGTATAAAATAAATCGCCAAGCAAGCTATTTCTGAAAAAAGGAATGGCCATATAATAGCTTTGCAGTAAGCCGGCCGCGGTATGCGGATAAAGCGAACCGAACACCCAAACCGCGGCGTTAGTAATTAAATAAAATATCACACTGCCTAAAACCGTGCCGCCTAAAACCGTGCTTAATTTTTTATTTTTTCTTACAGCCAAACCGATCAACCCCATAATGATAAAGCCGGCGTAAACAGAGAGCATAATCGGCCAGGCGTAAAAACCAATGAATAAATCGCTAAAAAGCATGGCAGCCAAAGGCAAAACAATCGCCCATCTTTTCGGCAAATAAATTCCTGAAAAAATCGCGATTGCCCCGATTGGCGCGAAATTGGCCGGATGCGGTAAAAATCTGGCCGCGATGCCCAGAGTGATTAAAATAA
This sequence comes from Candidatus Falkowiibacteriota bacterium, assembly GCA_016208065.1. GTDB lineage: Bacteria > Patescibacteriota > Patescibacteriia > Patescibacteriales > GWC2-42-12 > JACPHD01. Next base: position 2,252 of record JACQYU010000006.1, read on the forward strand.
AAGCTGGCAGATACTTTTTCATAAAATTATTTAATGTCATTTATATTACAATAAACTCATTATAACAAAAGCCGTAATAATTTCAACCCCAGATAAAGACCCATAATTATAGCGCCGATGCCGGCAACGTACAATATTTTTCTAGCCAGATCATTAATTTTCTCTTTACTAAGCTGATTAGCCGCCTTAAGATCATCTTTGGCCGGCGATTGGACGAAGTTATTAAGCCCGGCCGGCGCGTTTTCCGCTGGCGCTACTTCTTGGTTTTGATCATTTTCAGTTCCGTTGTCCGCAATAATATCCGTTTTTGATGGAATTATGGCTACGCCTAAAACCTTTATTTCAGCCCGGTTAACCGGCTTAGCAACAACTTCAGCGGCTTCAATTGTTTCGGCCGCAACCGCTTCTTCCGCCTCTGCCTTAAGCGAGCTTTCCATGCCGGTGGCCGTAATTAGATCTTCCGGCGACGAAGTAGCCATATCTAATATTTCTAAACTTGAAGAGGCAATTTCATTTTCAACCGTATTCGAGCTATCTGCCGGAATTTCGACCGGAGCCGGCGCATTCTGCTTAGAAAAATTTTGCATAATACTAAACCACGGCTTAGCCTGAACCGCGGGTATGACATAAGCGGTTGACCAAACACGATTGGCTTCGTAAGCATTATCTTTTTCAAAACCGCCGTCAGCGCCCTGGCTTAAAGCTAAATAGCTTTCCGGCGTATTATTATTTTTTTGCCAAACGCCGCTAGCTTCGCCTAAAGACGCTAGCGCCTGCATAAGCCAGGCCGTGGCATAAATATTGCCAAAACCGCCGTCAGCGCCCTGGACATTAAACAAAAAATTTCTCCCTTCTTCCAGTGCGGGAGCTATGCCGGTTAAAGGCGATAAAGGGGTTAGCGCCTGTATGGCCGCGGCCGTTAAGTCAGAACCGCCCCAAGAGAAATGTCATCGTTATATAAAGAAGCGTCGCCGAATTGTTGGCCGTCAAATAAATCAATTATTTTTTTTATATAATTTGTTTTCGCGCCGTTATAAGGGCTGATGCTTAAAGACATTAAAGCCATGGCGCGGCGCGAATAATCCGAAACTGAATTCATGCCGGCTAATGGATTCGGATCAGTAAGCAAATAGCTTTTAGCTTTTTGCGCGGCCAAACCGTTAGAATTAATTGAAGATAAGGCTATGGCCGCCCAATCGGTTATTATAGCCGAGCCGAAAGAGCCATCCGCCGCCTGCTTAGAAATTAAAAAATCTATGGCTTTGCCTAAATCAACTTTTAGGAGCGAAACGATCGTAGCGCCTCCCCCGGTTGCGGTCGGTAAAATTACGCTGCCGCCGCTTGATTGATTATTATTACTGCTATTATTTTCGTTATCATTGCCGGCAATTTCCTGCGCCGTAATAATTATTTCTTCGCTGTCTATACAGCCGCTTTTCTTTCCATAAATTAAAACCGGCGCCGTGGCCGTAGCGATATATTCATAAACTCCGCTGATGTTTTCTATTTCCTGGCCGGCGATAATTAAACTGCTGGAGGCGGCCGGGTACCAAGCCGGATTCCAGCTTGCATCCAAGCCAAATTGCTCTAAAGTTATAGTTGAAGTGGCATTAACATAAGGCGCGATATTATCCGCGGAAATCCTTAAAGGATTGACGTTATAAGTTAATAATAATTTTTCGCCGTTGGCCAGGACGTGCTGAGTCATAGCCACTTGCCCGTATTCCAAGTTAGAAAACCAATTCCAATAAATATTATTTACATAATCAGACGCGTACAATCCTTTAATTGAATTTAAAAAAGTGCCGCCGTAAGCCCAGTCGCTTGGGTCAGTTAGGCCTGCCTGGTCAATGGCGCATCTGACATTAATTGTGCTGGTGGTCGAACCATCCGAGTCCGGACAAGCTGTCACGGCAATATCCGCGTCGTACAGGCTAACATCATGTGTTTTAATTTGCAAACGGATAGTTTTAACTTTCAGTTCTTCAGCGGTTATAGCCAAATTATTGCTGTTAATATAGCCGTCTTTTTTCGCGTATACAATTTTTTCTCCGGCAGATAATGGCTTATATTTATAGACTCCGCTAGTGTTCTCCGCTTCTACTCCATCAATCATTAATGTGCTGGAAGCCGCCGGCAGCCATACCGGGCTCCAGCTTGCATCCAAGCCGAATTGCTCTACCGTAATAGTGGACGTAGCGCCAACGAAAAGCGAAGTATTATCCGCGGAGATTCTTAAAGGATTGACGTTATATGCCAATAAAATTTTATCTCCAGACTTTAAAACATATTGGTTTAATGCCAGGTTGCTGTAATTTAAATTTTCAAACCAACCCCAGTATATGCCGTTTTCGCCGTCATTATTAAGGTAGCCGCCTACGGAATTTAAAAATGCCAAATCATCATACCAGCCAAGGCCATAAGCTAAACCCGACTGCTCTAATGCGCACAAGGCATTAACCGAAGTTGTGCTGGCGCTTAAGCTATCAACGCAAGCAGTTACGTTAATTTCCCGATCATACAAGCTAGCATCATTGGTTTTTATTTGCAGTCTGATGGTGGTGGTCTCCGTATCGGCTTTAGCTTGGCCGGTTATGGCGAAAAACAAAACAAAAGCAAAAATAAAACTTAATTTAAAAAAATTTTTCTTCATACTAACATATCCGTCATCCCCGCGCAGGCGGGGATCCAGAAATAAATTATTTATAATCAAAAGCTTTTTTTCTCATATTTCCATTCAATTATATCGTTATTCTTGATCAAGTAATTAGACGCGCCGATTTGCGCCGGCTGGCCGTTAATATAATAAAGCCAATTCTTTCCGGCCGAATCATTTTTCGCGCCGTTAATTTCTTCAATAAAAAAGCCCAGACCGGAATAATTTTTGCCGGAAAAATTAATTTTGTTTTCCGTTTTTAACAAAATCATTAAATCGTAAACCGAACTGTCCGGCTTTACTTCGGTTTCATATTTAACTCCGTTGATTATTATCGCCGCGTTAATTTTTTCTTCCGCCGGGAAGCTAATAATCTGCGGCTGCTCAATTATTTTGACCCTCGCGGCAAGAGGAGTTGTAATATTTTCCGGCCGAATAGCTTTTTCTTCAGCGCCGGCGGCGGTTTTAGCGGCTTCCGCCTCGACGGCAACCGGCTCGGCCGGCTTTTCAATCACGCTAGTCCGCTCGCTTAAAACCGGCTCGCCTTTCCCTTCGGTTAAAAAAACAACTAAGCCGCTAAATAAGGCTATCAATAGGAATAAAATAAAAATTATTGTTAAATATTTCGTTTTCATATGCTTTTTTGTCATCCCTGCCTCCGAGCCGGGATCTAGAAAAGGTAATAATAACCTAAAAGGTAAAACCTGAATTACGGGTCAAGTCCGGAATGACAGCTTAATTTAATTAAAACAAAAACCCGCCTTTCGAGCGGGTATTATAAATTTAACAAAAAATTAAATTTATTTTCTTTGCTCGAAGAAAAATCAAAATATTAACTGGCTATCAGCATTCTGGCTTGTCCCCGAAGGGCATTACAGTTGCGGCACAGCGCCTCGAATCGCACGAGGACTTTCCTGATATTTATCGGTTGTTGAATTATTATAGCAGCTTTAAAAAATTAATCAACTGGTACGCCCAGTTGGAATCGGACCAACATATCCAGCTTAGAAGGCTGGTGTTCTATCCATTGAACTATGGGCGCTCGATTTAAATTGAAATTTAATTTAACAAATACTTCTTACGCAAGCGTTTATTTTAGCATACTTGCCCCCGGAGCATAAGCGGAGGGGGAACTACGGGAGCATAAAATAAAATTGCCAACTTTCGGCAATATCAAAATACTACCGATTTAAATATGATTTGTCAAAACTAATTTGTCATTGCGGGGAGTAGCAGCGATGAAGCAATCTCCGGTAAAAATCCACGTATGTGCCATTGAACCAGAGATTGTTTCGCCCGCGAATGCGAGCTCGCAATAACATAACTGTTTACCCCCTCTTCCTCCCATGAAACGCCTTGTGCACGTCCCTGAGTTGCTGATCGGTAATATGAGTATAAACTTGCGTTGTGGTGATTGAGGCGTGGCCGAGCATGGCCTGCACGCTCCTGATGTCCGCGCCGTTCATCAATAAATCAGTAGCATAGCTATGGCGCATAGTATGCGGCGTAACTTCTTTGGTTATGCCGGCGACTTTAGCGTATTTCTGGACTAAACGCTGAACGCTTCTCGGGGTTAAGCCTAATTGCTCGTCTCGCCCGCCGGATGCCTTGTCATGGCTCGTAAATAAATAAGGGTTTATGTCATGCCTTGATTTTAAATATTCTTCTATCGGCCGCTTAGCGTCGTCGGATAAAAATACTACGCGCAACTTAGAGCCTTTGCCCCGCACCGTAAATTCATCTTTTTTTAAATTTATATTTTCTATTTTAAGTTTGCATAACTCGGAGACGCGCAGGCCGGTGGAAAAAAATAATTCTAAAATAGCCTTATCGCGCTTTCTGATAATTTCGGGCAATTCAATCTTAAGCGGCGCTTCTAAAATCCGCGCTAAATCAGCGCCTTCTAAAAAATCAACTTGCCTTTGCTCTTGCTTGGCCAATTCAATCAATTTTGAGAAAAGATGTTCTTTGCAGATGTAGCACTTCTTGGAGGAGTTCTTAACAAAGCCTGCGTCATCAAGCTCATTAGTCTTTATGATTTTGTGCCTTGCTCCTAGCAGCGAAGCAATGGTCTTTGCTTCTTCTATCTCCTCAGGTGGAAATATCTCTGAGCTGGCGGTAACAGCCAAAACCTGATTTTGAGGGAGGGATTGGAGGGCCATTTTTAGGAGAAAGGTGCTGTCAATTCCACCAGAGAGGGCAATCAAAATGCTTCCCATCTCTCTAAGATGTTTTTTGAGTTGCTCAAGTTTC
>JACQYU010000021.1 GCA_016208065.1 Candidatus Falkowiibacteriota bacterium
GCAAAAAAACAAAAAAACTAACCTCAACCGAGGACCGCTTTTAAAAGGGTCCTCGTTTTTTATTTGACTAAACTGCTTTAAAAAGAGAAAATGAAAATATATGTTCAATTTCCTCCATACCTTTAACCCCTCTCCCATCCTGGCCACGATCGGCCCGATCAACCTTTATTGGTACGGCTTTTTTATTCTGCTCGCCACTTTAGCCGCCTTAACGGTCTGTCTTTATCTGGCGAAGCTTTACAATATTAAAACCGATATTATTATTGACCTGGCGTTTTGGCTGATTATAAGCGGTTTGATCGGCGCGCGGCTTTACGCCGTACTCTTAGAACTGCCTTATTTTTTAGCCAACCCCCTTGATATTTTTAAAATTTGGCAAGGCGGTTTAGCCATCCACGGCGCCATTATCGGCGGCTTAATTGCTCTTTGGCTATTTAATAAAAAATATCAGCAAAATTTTTGGCAGCTGGCCGCCATTGTAGCGACCACTCTGCCGCTAGCGCAAGCCATCGGCCGCTGGGGCAATTATTTTAACCAGGAACTATTCGGCTATCCGACTAATTTGCCCTGGGGCATACCGATTGACCAATTTCACCGCCCTTTAGCATACTTTGATGCCCAATATTTTCACCCCGCCTTTCTTTATGAATCGCTTGGCAATTTAGCGATATTTCTAATTTTAATAAGCCTGCAGACCCGGCTGATAAAAAAACAAAGGCTGTTTCAGCCGAACTATCAATTGTGCGTTATAAGCTACGCTTTCTTATATTCTCTGCTTCGTTTTTCCACAGAATTCATTCGGATTGACGCAACTCAAATTGCTTTCGGCCTGCGTTTTCCACAGCTAATAAGCTTATTAATAATTTTATTTTGCTTAGGCTTTTTTGCTCATAAAATTTGGCGAAAAATCAGAAAAAAAATCACTATTGAATAATAAGAGAACCTATGCTAATATAATTAAGTCTCACGCCAGATTTTATTAAAAATTATTTATCCCCGAAGAGGGACAAAATTAAAAATTTTATCGTATGCCTAATTCAGCTTCGGCCAAAAAAGAATTGCGCAAATCAAAAAAACGCCAAATGCGCAATAAAAAAACCGAAAATAATCTAAGGGACTTGATTAAAAAAAGCCGCCGGGCGATTGAAGCCAAAGACGCCGGGGCTAAAGAATTGGTAATGAAAACTTTGTGCGCTTTAGATAAAGCGGCCGGCAAAGGCATTATTAAAAAGAATGCCAACAACCGCAAAAAATCAAGATTGCATAAAAAATTCAACCAAGCTTTTAAATAAGCCTACAAAACAAAAAACTGTAAATATATTATAGTTTAAGATAATAATATTACAGTTTTTTGTTTTTTATCGTTCTTTTAAATTTACAACTATATATAGTTTATACAATACCTCCTCTCAAGGGGGTTTTTGTATACCCAATATCTCATAAGTTAATATTTTACAGTCCTGCTATCAGCATATTTAAACCCGTGATATAATCGCTCTGCCCTGATTTAACCTCATAATCAATTTCAGCCAGACGGCTTAAAATTTTCTTTAAGGCGGGCAAAGTAAAATGGCGGGCCTGTTCCACGCCTTTTTGAGCGACAAAAGGATGAAGTTTTAGCTGGCCGGCGATCTGGCGCTGGCTTAAGCCTGATTCAAGCGCCTGCTTTATGGAGAGTAAAATTCTAAACTGCCTAGTAAACATATTTGAAAGATAGCCGTCGCTTAAACCGGCCTCAATTTGCTCATCTAAAAGCTTAATGGCAAGAGCTTTATTTTTAATGCTTAAGGCGTCGGTTAAGGCAAAAATATTCTCGCTAAAATTTCCTTGTACCAAATTTTTAACATCTTCTATTTCTATATCGGCGGTTCCTTGAGTTAATTTGCCGGCTGTTTTATAGCTTAATAATTTATCCAGCTCATTGTTAATCTGCCAGCCATCCGAACCCACTAAACCGACTAAAGCTTCGGTGGCTTTAGCGCTAATTTTACCGCCGCGCGAAACCGTTTCTTTTTTTACCCAATTGGCCAATTCGGTATTGCTTAATAAATTAAAACTGTAAGCGTATTTCTGATTTGATAAAAATTTAAATAATTCGGCTTGTTTTTTCAATAGCGGTTTTTCTTTGCCGCTTGAATCTAAAAGCATGGGCGCCGGCGCGTTCTTAATTTTTTTTATTTTAATATTTGACTCCCAAAAAATAACAATATTATCTTCATGATTTTTATTTTTAAAATAGCCTAAAAGCTTTTCAAAAATCAGTTTATCTTTATTGATAAAAATATCTTCAATAATAATTAGCCGTTTTTTAGATAATAGCGACGACGGACTTATAGCCGCCGCGATTTCAGGAAAATCAACCTTAGCGCCGTTAATAATATTAAGCCCGCTGCCTAATTCATCAACCTCGCGCAAATATTTTTCTCTTAATTCATTTAATTTTAAACGGCTTCTAAAATTATCCTGGCCGTAAAGAAAAATTATCATAATCTTGTAAATTTAGTTAAATTTTGCTAATATTATAATAGGATAATTAAGTAACTATTAAAAATAGTCTAACTTATGCAAACAACTCAATGCCCGGTCTGCTCCAGCGATATTATTATTGAAGAAGAATCTTCGGAAAAAGATTTGGTCAACTGCTTAAATTGCGGCACCGAGCTGGAAATCGTTACTCTGCACCCCATACTCTTAAGCCCGCTTCAAGAAGAATCAGAAAAAGAAAGCGACAACGATTAAACATTTAATAATCAACCCGTCAATTTTGACGCTTTACAACAAAGCCGTAATGGCTTTGTTTTATTTTAAATTTCCAACTTGTTTTCTAAATAGGCTTCCCCTTTCTTTGTAATTTTTAAACATGCCGAAACTGGCGCAAGCGGTGGAAAGCAATACAATATCGCCGGCTCCGGCTTTCTGGCGCGCCATAACAACAGCTTCCTTAATATTATTTGCCAATTTCATCTTATCTATTAAAAAACTAACCCTAATAAGCTCTTGCTTAATTCTGTTCGTAGCCTGGCCATTAAGTAAAACAACAAACTTGCACCGCCTTTTAACTTCTTCGGCTAATTGCTTAAAATCAGACCCCTTATCAGCGCCTCCGAGTAAAATAACTACCGGCTGGTTAAAAGATTTTAAAGCTATTATAGACGCCTCCGGAGTAGTGGCAAAACTATCGTCATAATATTTTACGCCCTTGTATTCCCGGACCAACTCCAAACGATGCTCTAAACCCTTAAAACCGGCTACGGCTTTTTTAATAATTTCCTGCTTAATGCCCACAATTTTCGCCACCTCCACGGCAGCGGCAATGTTTTCTTTATTATGTTCGCCGATCAGCTTTGACGGCAATTCAGACTTTTTAAAATAAATTTTTTTGCCTTTTGTATTTAATTCATAATTCGTAATTCGTAATTCGTAATTCAAAACTGCCTTGTCTCCGCTTTTTTGCCATTTTATAATATTAAATTTGGCATCTTGATAATCCTTCAAGCTTTTATGATAATTCGGGTTATTCGGATCAGCCGGCGCTAAATGTTCGCTATAAAAATTAGTTATCACGGCAATATGCGGGCTAACGATCATATCTTCAAGCTGGAAAGACGACAATTCAAGCGCCACCCAATCGTTCTTTTTTATTTTATCAATAAATTCAAACGGCGCCACGCCGATATTGCCGCCCAACCAAACCCTTTTACCGGCCTTTTTTAATATCTCATAAATCAAGCTGGCAGTTGTGCCCTTGCCTTTGGTGCCGGTTACGCC
>JACQYU010000030.1 GCA_016208065.1 Candidatus Falkowiibacteriota bacterium
TAATATCAACGGAGACGTGGCCGGCGACGTTATTTGCGCCGGGCAATCCATTAATATCAACGGTAAAGTTGGCGGCAATTTGCGCGTAGCCGGCAATACTATTAATTTCAACGGACAGGTGGCGCGGAACGGCATAATCATCGGCGCCACGACCGTAACCGCGGCCAGCTCCACTATTGGCTGGGACTTATTAATTTTAGGAAATATTTTTGAATTAAGAGGCGATGTCGGCCGCGACCTATTCGGCAGTGCCGGCAAAGTTAACGTCGCCGGGCAGGTTGGAAAAAATCTTAATCTTAATTTCGGCTCTAAAAATAATAACGACAAACCATTGGTTATCGCTGGCACGGCGAAAATTAACGGCGACGTAAAATATAAATCAGATAAAGACGCGGCGCTTGATTCAGGCGCGGTGATTAAAGGCGAGGTGATTCACAATTTTCCGATCGTGCCGACTAAAAAATCAAATTTGTCAAATTTGGGCTGGTGGTGGGTTAAATTAATTTCCATTTTTTCCGCTTTGATCATCGGCTTGGTTTTAATCAGCTTCTGGCGCGCGCAGCTTATTAAAATAACCGATTTAATGTTAGCTAAAATCGGCCCTAGCTTCGGCTGGGGAATTTTAGCTCTCTTATTAACCCCGCTTATTATAATCATTTTACTGATTACCATTATCGGTATTCCCTTGTCCCTTATTTTGCTGGCGCTCTGGTTAGTTGTTATGTATACCAGCAAAGTTTTAACCGGCATTTTAGTAGGCAGAAGCCTAGTAAATAATTATTGGCCCAAACAAAAAAATTCTTTGATTTTAGCCATGATTATTGGTATTGTAATAACGTATTTAATTTTCTCCCTGCCCATAATCGGCCCCTTTATGTCGCTTTTGGCCATGCTTTGGGGCCTGGGCGGAATTTTATTAGCTCTAAAAAATAAATAATTTATTTTTTATGCAAGTAAATCCTAATATCTTCCGCGGCTATGATTTAAGAGGCATAGCCGGCAAAGATTTAAATCCGGAAATCGTTGAACATTTAGGCAAGGCTCATGGCACATATTTAAAACGCCAAGGCATTACTAAAGCGCTTATCGGCCAAGACAGCCGCTTAACCAGCCCTGAATATTCAGCCGCCATAATTAAGGGCCTTAACTGGGCCGGAGTAGACACGGTTGATATTGGCTTAAATTTAGTCGGAACTTTTTATTGGGCCCAATATTATTTAAATATAAAAGGCGGAGCTTTTGTTACGGCTTCGCATAACCCGGCCGAATACAACGGCTTTAAATTCGCCATAGATTTTTCGGAAACTCTAGTTTCAGAAAGCATTCAAAAATTGCGCCAAATGGTTGAAGAGGAAGATTATGAGCAGGCAAAAACTCCGGGTAAAAATGAAGTCCAAGATATTAGGCAGGCTTATTTTGACGATATTTTAAAACGTTTGCCTTTACAAAAAAAATTTAAAATCGTTGTCGACGCTAGCTGCGCTACGGCCGGGGCTATTGCGCCCGAACTTTTACGCCAAGCCGGCTGTGAGGTTGTAGAAAATAATTGCCAGCTGGATTCGTCATTCCCTTTGGGCACGCCTGACCCGACTGAAAACGCGGTAGCCCAAAGATTAAGTAAAAAAGTATTGGAAACTAAAGCCGACTTAGGTTTTTCTTATGATGCTGACGGCGACCGCATCGGCATCGTGGATAATAACGGCGGCATTATCTGGAATGATGTTTTAGTGGCGCTTTTCGCCATTGACGTTTTAAACGATCATCCGGGAGCAAAAATCATGTTTAATACTTTATGCTCAAAAGTGGTGCCGGATACGATTAAAAAATATAACGGCCAGCCGTTTATGTGGCGCACCGGACACTCATTTTTAAAAAAGAAAAATCAGGAGGTTGTGGCCGCTTTTATCGGCGAATTATCAGGCCATTTCTTTTTTTCAGCCGATTTTTACAATCATGACGACGGCCTATATTCGGCCATGCGCCTGCTCCGCTATTTAGGAAAAACTAATCAAAGCTTGGCCGAAGCCGTAGCCGCTTTGCCTAAATATATTTCCAGCCCGGAAATAAAAGTTGGATGCCCCGACGAAGTTAAAGTCGCCTTAACGGAAAAAGTTGCCGGAAAACTGCGCCTTAATTTTCCAACCGCGGAAATTATAGACGATGAACGCGCCGGCGACGGCGTACGACTGGATTTACCCGACTCTATACTGGTTATCCGCTACTCGCAAAACGGCCCGTACTTAACCATAAAATTTGAAGCTCTAACTCAAGAAAAATATCAAGAGCTAAAAAAATATATCAACAATCTTTTGCGTAGCTACGAAGAAGTTGATTGGAGCTTCGGCGTTAACGTGGAGAGTTTAAATTGATAACTCTTAATATCATTTATCATTACATTTTAAAATTACCAAGGGGGTTCGGGGGTTGGAGTTGGCGCCAAAGCTTACAGCACGAAGATAAATCAATATGATAGCCAATCGAAAACCCCCGAGACTTTTTGCTTACTTTTTGGTCACAAAAAGTAAGTCCTAGCGAAGCGCCATGAATATAAAAATTTTCAAACAAAGTTTACTATAATAAAAAATTGAGGCTTTAAACCTCAATTTTTTATTTGTATCTTTTATTTCTTAAATAATTCTAAAATCTGCTTAATATCTTCTAGGTCCGCTTCGGTCAATTTTAATTTTATCCTATTTTGATATAATTTATATGCCTCGTTTCTAAGGGTAACGGAAGAAATTCCCAGGCCGTTATGAATTTCGCTTAAATGCTTTTTAATTATCCCCAAAACTATTTTCCTATTAGACTCGTCTAAATTGCTGAAATTATGATTTTCTCTGACTAAAGTATTTAATTTCTGCGTGAACCGGTCAAAAGTTTGCGTTTTAGCCGTTGCCAAAAGATCTTTTATATCCATATTTTAATTAATCCCCAGTTTTAATTTAACTTTTTTCAATGTTCAGCCAAAAAACTTTTAACCGTCTCGGCTAGATCTTTTTTAAAATCACCGTAGCCTTTGCCTTGATAATCTTTTTCCAGCTTTTTAACGCTAACGCCGCTTAGTAGCGAATAAATCGTCATTAGATTAGAAATGGCCGGCTTTTTCTTCAAGTCATATTTAATCTTCGAGCTTGAATCGGTTACCGCGCGCATAATTTTTTTAGCCGCTATTTCCGGCGCGTCGGTTAAAGCGATATAGTTAGCCGGCGAGCTGGCGCTTTTACTCATTTTTTTAGTTGGATCATCCAGCCCCATAATGCGCGCGCCTTGTTTTCTGACGGCTACTTCCGGTATTTTAAAAACCTGTCCATATTCACGGTTGAATCTCTGCGCCAAAGTACGAGTTAATTCCACGTGCTGAACTTGATCATCGCCGACCGGCACGCTATCGGTATTATAAAGTAAAATATCAGCGGCCATTAAAACCGGGTAATCAAACAGGCCAACGCTAACCGATTCTTTGCTCCCGCCCTGCCTGTCCGGCAGGCAGGCCTTTTCCTTAAACTGCGTCATTTTATTTAAATCAGCCACTCTGGCAATACAATTTAAAATCCAGGCCAACTCTGTATGCGCCGTAATATCCGACTGCTGAAAAATTACGACTTTTTCCGGATTAATGCCGGACGCCAAATACGCTTTTACCACATCCAATATGCGTCGCGATAATTCTTTCGGTTCTTGCTTGACCGTTATGGCATGATAATCCACTACGCAGAAAATGCAATTAGATTGATTTTGCATTTCCACCCATTGAGTTAAAGCGCCGAGATAATTGCCTAAATGCAAAACCCCGGAAGGCTGAACTCCGGAAAAAATGATTGGTTTATTATTTTTCAAGTTTAATTCCATAACTCCATTTTATCTATATTTATTCACCCTGGCAAGGGGGTTGTTTTTTCGTCATTCCTGCGCAGGCAGGAATCCAGAAATTATTAACGCTTTTTTTAAAAAAAGTCCCCATGCGAAAATCGCAAAGGGACTATAAAATTTAAAATGTAGGGACTAAACGGTTTAGGGCTGTTCGTCGCAAACAGCCAAAAAACGAACCTTACTGCCCCAGCGCCCGTCAGGACCGCCCTGCCAGAGGCGAAAATCGCGCTCACCGTTAATCCCGAAGAAAAAAAATTCCAGAAAAGAATCGTTCTCATAGTCAGCAAGAATAGTGACTATCGGATAATATCTCTGCTTATCCGGATGGGCGCAAATGAAGCGCAAGGCGGTAAGCGGATCGCAAAGTCTAAAACCGCCTTTAAAACCAAGTTCTTCTCCATGCCTTTTTAATTCATACAGAAGATCTCGGTTAAAGTTTACGACCCGATTTAGACAAACTTCATGCACTTCGCGCAGAATCTTGCCGGTGCCGACAAGCGGGATTTCCGAAAACGCAACTCCGATTTGCTTAAAATCAAAGTTCGCTTCTTCAATTGACTTGGCAATCGCGTCCGGTTCGTCATAATTAACCAAGATGCGCGAACAGCCAAGAAAATCCCTAAACCGCTTTTCCAGGCCTTTAACCCAAACATCTCGCAAGTCCGGACAAATTTTTTTGATAAATTTATCCACTTGCACTGTCGGGGTGCTATTAAATACTGTTGATTTAAAAATGCCATGGCCAAGCATCTCCTCAATCTTAATAATTTGGCCGCGGCTTATACCATTGCCTTTTCCGGATGGGGA
>JACQYU010000031.1:0-9742 GCA_016208065.1 Candidatus Falkowiibacteriota bacterium
AATTTAAAGTCATAAGCATATCCGGCTTAGTTTCGCCGGGTAAGCCGATCATAAAAGTATATTGGGGTATTATGCCGTGCTTTAAGCACATTTTAGCGGAATTAATAATTTCCTCCGGCGTAATGTCTTTTTTTATTTTTTTTAAAATTTCCGGGCTGCCGGATTCGGCGCCAAATGACAATAAATAACAGCCGGATTGCTTTAATTTAGCTAAAAAATCATCATCAATTTGTCCCTCCTTTAAATAACCGGCCCTAACCGTTGTTTCCCATGGAATTGTCAAATTGCGATCAATCATGCCGTTAATAATCGCTCGGGCGCGCTTTAAATCAACAAAAAAATTTTCATCCCAAAATCTTAAGGGCTTGCCGGCGAAATAAGGTTTGCTTTTAATTATTTTTAAATCCTCTAAAACTTGCTCCGCTTCTCGCGCCCGCCAATTATTCTTTAAAATGGCATTAATGCAAAAAGTGCAGCGGTGCGGACAACCACGCGAGGTTAGCGAAGGAATTAAATATAATTTTTATAAAATTTCCCGCGGCAACAGATCCCAATTAAACAACGGCATTTCCGCCGGCTGGCATAAGTTTCTTGGCTGATTAATAATTATTTTACCGCTATCTTTATATAATAGGCCGCTTATTTCGGACAAATTCTTGCCGCTGGCGATTTCATAAAAAGTTTCCTCTCCCTCCCCATAAGAAATTATGTCTACCAGATTATTTTTTATAGTCTGCTCCGGGAAAAAAGTCGGATGAGTTCCGCCCCAAATAATCTTGCAATTTGGATTTATCTTTTTGATTACCTCTGAAATTTTTAGAGCGCCCGGTACTTGCGTCGTCATAACCGACAAGCCGGCGTAAGCGCTATCCAAAATCTCTTTTTTAAGCAAGGCTGAAAAATTTTCTTCCCTGGCGCCGTCAAGAATCTTAACTTTAACGCCTTTGTCGTCTAAATATGAAGCGATGCTTAATAGGCCGACGGAAACCGAGCTATCGTAATTTTCCTTGGCGATATTAAACGGCGGATTGATTAATAAAACTTTATTATTCATAAATTAATTTATTTTTTAGCAAAACCGCTGATTAAAACTGAAGTTTTTTCCACTACATCGCTCCATTTAAAATTTTTTACGGTTTCCAGCCCGTTTCTAGAAAATTCTTGCTGCAACTCTTGGTTATTTAACAATTTATTTATCGCTATTAGCCAATCTTCAAGTTTATTATACGGCGCCAACAAGCCGTTTACGCCGTCTCTAATAATTTCCAGATTGCCGTCAATCAGCGTTGTAATCACGGGCAGGCCGGAGCGCATCGCGTTTAAAACCGAATGCGGCAAGCCTTCATAATTGGTATTTAAAACAAAGGCGGTTGAACGGGAAAAAATTTTATGGCTGTCTTCTTCGCTTACCCGGCCGCGAAAAATTACATTTTCGGACAAGCCTAAATTACCGGCCAACTCTTTAAGTTTGGCTTCTTCCGGCCCATCGCCCAATATTTCAAAAATTATATTGGGCTGATTTTTTTTCAACTCTTTAACCGCTTTAATCAGCATAGCCACGCCTTTCCAGGGAACCAATCTGCCGGCATAAACCAAAATCGGGCTATTTTTTCTTCTCTCGCACCGATAATTTTTGCCATTTCAGCCATAAAATTGCTAACCGCTATAACCGCGTCAGCATTTACCAGTATTTTTTTCCGCCGCTCCTTTAATTTTTCTATGCGCTTATCATATTTAATATTTTGAAAATCAGTTATATAATCATCAGCCCAGCCGGCCGCCGCCGCCATTTCCCAAGCGCTATCGCCGGCAAAACGGATTATATATTTTTTGCCGGTTAATTTTTTAAGCAAATAAACAAAATAGCCGACGCTATAGGTATCGGTAACGTATAAAATATCCGCCTTTAGCGATAAAAGCCAGAGGCGAAAAAAGTAATTAAAATAGCGAAAAAATTTATTTTTAGACCTGGCGATCCTATAAACTTTTCCCGGCCGGCTTCTATCGGCGTAAGTAATAACCTGAATTTTAAAATCGCCGGACAACGAATTTACCAAAGCTTCAATCATAGTCGCCGGTCCGCCGATATCAGGCGGAAAAATTCCGGTGGCGATTAAAATTTTTATTTTACCGCTTATTAATTTGCCTTTTTTATTAAAAATCAAAAATTTATAAACAAAATAACTTTCGCAAGCGATTAATCCGCTTACCACGAACTGCGCCAACATATACCAAATTTTCAAACCGTCAACCAAAATATACATTAAGGCGGCATTTAAAGTAAGATTAGCTAAAGCCACGGCCAAATATATCCTCATTTGCTTATACATTGCTTCTTTATCCCCATCCCTAAAGGTCCAAAACTTCTGCAGGAAAAAGCTGACAAAAAACGCCATAGTAAAAGCCAGGCTGGCGGAGATTAAATACCAAATGCCGAGAATATCGGTGAAAAAATACAGCAAAGCCAAATCAACGGAAGTGGCTGTGCCACCGGCGATTAAATACTTTATTATTTGCTTGTATTTTAACAATAAATTAACCATAAACATTAAAAGGCTGCGACAGAAGATTATTTTCTTATGCCGAACCTAACTATATGCCAAATCGCGGCCAACCCGTCTTGCCATGATATTTTCTTGCCCTCTTCATAAGTCCGGCCGCTATAAGTTATGCCGACTTCATATATTTTAAATTTATTTTTTCCGACTAACATGGTAATCTCCGGTTCAATGCCGAAACGATCGGAAATTAAGCGCGGCTTAATTTTATCAAGCGCCTGGCGAGAAAAAACTTTATAGCCGGTCTCCATATCGCTTAAATTAAAATCACTGAACATATTAGCTAGGGTGGTTAAAAAATTATTGGCCAGACTGTGCCAAAAATATAAAACCCGATGCGCCTCGGAACCGATTAATCTTGAGCCGTAAACAACGTCGGCTTTGCCGCCTATTATCGGTTTAATCAGTTTAGCGTAATCTTGCGGATCATACTCCAGATCAGCGTCCTGAATTTTCAATTCTTTTTATAATTTCCAAAATAGTGTTTTTTTCATTAAATACTGGTATGACTATGGACAATTTTTGCATAATTAGTTGGTTATCTTATTAAAAATATTTCTCATCTTCGCCGCGATTAAATCCCAGCCATAATTTTCTTCTACCATTTTTTTAGCTTTTTCCACCACTCCCCGGACTTTAATTCTGTTATTTTCATCAAAAATATATTTAATTTTTTCCGCTATACTATGGGGATTTTTTACTTCGCAAAACCAACCGGTCTCGCCATCGCGTAAAAAATCCGTAATGCCGCCTACCGGCGTAGCGATTACCGGTAGACCGACGGCCATGGCTTCTAAAAATGAGATTCCCAAACCTTCAGAAAGAGACGGCCGGATAAAAATATCAGAAATTTTTAAATATTTCGGCAAATTTTCTTGGCTGATTTGGCCAAGAAAAAAAATGCGATTATCTAATTTCAAGTTTTTAGCCAATAATTTTAAGCTATTTTCATTAGATCCGGCGCCTAAAATCAAAAATTTAAAATTATCCGGCGAATATTCAAGTGCTTTAACAATATCGTCAATCGCATTTTTCAATACTAGGCGCGAGGTGGTAATTATAAATTTATCATTTTCAAGCTTGCCTAATTTATTTTTTAAAGCTAATAAATCTTCCGCTTTATACTCCCAACTAAAATGCTTAATATCAACGCCATTCGGCACAACTTCAATCGGACAGGTAGCGCCCTGCTCTTCGGCCCATTTTTTTAAATAATTGCTGATAGCCTGAATATAATCGGCGCGGCAAAAAATTTCTTTAAATAAATTTTTTAAAAAACCAACGCGGCGATCAATATATTTAAAATCATCTCCCTCTTGCAGGGTAAGCAAAAAAGGCATGGCTGGATTTCTTTTTTTAAAAAAAACAGCCGTAAAACCGCCATAGCTGGCCATTATCGCCCAAATTAAATTATATTTATTCTTTTTATTTAATTTCTCGGCAAATTTATGCCCGTAAAAAGCCAGCCAATATTTATCAAACAGCGGCCAGCCGATTCCAATCCTATAAACATCTATCTTGCCAATCCTTTCCCGCTTAGGCAGTTTTCTATCCAGCCGAGCCGTAATCATATTAAATTGCATAGTTTCCGCCCTATCGGTGATTTCTTTAACCGCCACTTCTGCTCCGCCAATCAAAGGCAAATACGCGGTGGAAAATATTAATATTTTTTTCATGATATAACTCTTATAGGCAGATGGATAAAATTGGCGATTTTTGAAGTGAGGACTGTTTGAGCCCGAGTAATCTCGGGCGAGTTCCGCAACGAAAAAATCACTAATTTTATCCATCTGTAATAATTATTTATTTCGGCTATGCTTTTATTTCAAAATACTCAATCGTTTTTTTAAGCCCGTCTTCCAATTTTATTTCCGGCTGCCAATTTAATTCCTTCTCGGCCAAAGTTATGTCTGGACGGCGCTTTTTTGGATCGTCTTCAGGCAAAAGCTTATAAACCAGCCTAGATTTAGAGCCGGTCAAATTGATTATTTTTTCCGCTATTTCTTTTACCGTTAATTCAAGCGGATTGCCAAGGTTAACCGGGCCGATAAAATTTTTTTTATTCATAAGCTTTATCAAACCGTCCACCAAGTCTGAAACATAGCAAAAACTCCTAGTTTGCGAACCATCGCCATAAATCGTAATATCTTTATTGGCTAAGGCTTGGGTGATAAAATTAGAAACCACCCGGCCGTCGTTAGCCGCCATCTTTGGCCCATAAGTGTTAAAAATCCTGGCCACGCGGATTTCCAGATTATACTTACGGTAATAATCAAAGAATAAAGTTTCAGCCACGCGCTTGCCTTCATCGTAACAGGCTCTCGGCCCGATCGGATTAACATTGCCCCAATAACTTTCTTTTTGCGGATGCTCGGCCGGATCGCCGTAAACTTCCGAAGTTGAGGCTTGCAAAATTCTTGCTCCGTGCGATTTTGCCAAACCCAGCATATTAATAACGCCAATTGTGTTGGCTTTGATTGTCCTAATGGCGTTGATTTGATAGTGAATTGGCGAAGCCGGACAGGCCAGATTATAAATCTGGTTAATTTTCTCATTCGTAAAAAACGGCTCGATTATATCATGCGGAGTAAATGTGAAATTTTCATCAGCAAAAAAAGGCTCAATATTTTTTTTATTGCCGGTAAATAAATTATCCAAACAAATTACTCTATTGCCTTGTTCAAGTAATTTTTCACACAGATGGGAACCGATAAAGCCGGCGCCGCCGGTTACTAAAATTGTTTTCATATTAAATTTTATAGTAATTTTTATACCAAGCAATAAATTTTTTAACGCCTTCTTCTAGCGGAGTGGCCGGATTGTAATTTAATAGTTTTTTAGCCTTATTAATATTGGCCCAGGTAGCGATTACGTCTCCGGCTTGCATAGGCAAATATTTTTTCTTGGCAATTTTGCCAAAATGTTTTTCCAATAAAAAAATCAGCCGGCCTAATTCTTCCGGCCGATTATTGCCCAAATTAATTATTTCAAAATCAAAGGTATTTTCTATGGCGCTAACCACTCCGGAAACAATATCGTCAATATAAGTAAAGTCGCGCTTCATTTTGCCATGATTATAAATTTCAATCGGCTTATTCTTTCTAATTAAATCAATAAATTTAAAATAGGCCATATCCGGCCGGCCCCAAGGCCCGTAAACCGTAAAAAATCTCAAACCGCAGGCTTTTATGCCGTATAAACTATGGTAAGCGTAAGCTAAGAGCTCACCGGATTTTTTAGTCGCGGCGTAAAAAGATACCGGCTTATCAACCGAATCGGTTTCGCTAAACGGCAATTTATTATTGCCGCCATAAACCGAAGACGAAGAAGCAAAAACGAATTTTTTTATCTTATTTATTTTAGCCAGCTCTAATAAATTAAGCGTACCGGCTATGTTTGTCTTTTCATAAAGCCAAGGGTTAGTTAAAGAATATCTGACTCCGGCCTGGGCCGCTAGATGGCAAATGCAGTCAAATTTATGTTTAACAAAAATTTTTTCCAGCTGCTTATAATTACTTATGTCGGCTTTATAGAATTTAAACTTTAAGCCGCCTAAAAAAATCTTCAGGCGGTCCTTTTTAAGCTTTGGATCGTAATAATCATTAAGATTATCAATAATGACAATCTCGTACTTTTCTTCAATTAATTTTTTAGCCGTATGCGCGCCGATAAAACCGGCGCCGCCGGTAATAAGTATTTTTCGCATATTATTTATTTTTGCTTATCGCCCAATCAATCGTCCTTTTAATGCCCGGCTCCAGCTTCATGCCGGGCCGCCAGCCTAAAATTTTTCCGGCTTTAGCGCTATTAAGCACGCTCCTTTGCACTTCTCCCGGCCGGTCTTTTTCTTTTTTATAAACAAATTTTCTGCCGGCGGCTTTTTTTACGGCATTAATAATTTGCGCCATGCTTATTTCCCTGCCGCTGCCGATATTAAAAACGCCTGTCTGCTTAACCGCCATAGCTTTTAAGCAGGCGTCCGCGACGTCGGCCACATAAACAAAATCTCTGGTTTTTGAGCCGTCGCCATAAAGCACGCTAGTAAGGCCGCGGATAATATTAGAAGTAAAAACACCGATAACGCCGCATTCCCCGCCTTTATATTGCCTTGGCCCATAAATATTAGCTAATCTTAAAACTATATAATCAAGGCCGTAAAGCTCGCCGCATAATTCCAAATATCTTTCCGCCGAATATTTATGGATAGCATAAGGCGAAACCGGCTGGATTAAAGTTTGCTCCGTGGCCGGCTTAGAACAATCGCCGTAAAGCGCTCCGCCGGTAGAAATAAAGATCACTTTTTTTACTTTATTAAGGCCGCAATTTTTAAATACGTTAAAGCTGCCCATGGCGTTTACTTTATTGTCAAACTCCGGGTCAGCCACTGACTTGCGGACGTCAATCTGGGCCGCCAGATGAAAAACATAATCAAATTTTTCCTGTTTAAAAATTTTATCAATCGCCGGGGAGCAAATATCAATTTTATAAAACTTGGCTTTCGGATTAAGATATTCTTTTTTTCCGCTGGACAAATTATCAAGCACTGAAACTTTATGCCCGCGCTTGATTAATTCGTCAACTAAATTAGAGCCGATAAAGCCGGCGCCGCCGATTACTCAAATTTTTGGCATAAAATTAATTTCCTCCGCCATCCGTCCAGACAAAAGCCCGTTTAAACTAGTCGGTGCGGCTTTAAGGACTGATAGCAAATAAATATTTTATTTTAATAAAATTCTCGCATTACTTTCCGGCTTTTATTACCGACGAACCAACGGCAATTATATTATAGCCGGCTTGAGCCAATTCTTCATATTTCTGCGCCAACATCCGGCGGCCGTCCATAATAATCGCGCCTTTAGGCAATTTTTCTAAAATTAAGCCGTCTAATCCTCTAAATTGCGGCCAATCGGTAGTAATAATTAAAACATCAACTTCGGAAATCGCCTCGTCTTCAGCCACGGCCAAATTAATTTTATCAGCGCTTTTATGCTTGGAAAAATATTTTAAAAAATTGGCTCCGGCTACCGGATCGTAAACTTTAATTTGCTTAACGCCTTCGGCCAATAAAAATTCAGCCACGCCTAAAGCCGCGGAGTTGCGGATGTCGTTAGTGTCTTGTTTAAAGGCCAAACCTAATATGCCGACGGTTTTTCCAGGCCAGCTAAAGGCCAGTTCTTCCTTGGCGCGGCTTAAAAAATTATCCAATTGCCTTTGATTAGCGGTTAAAACATTGTCCACTAAATCAGTTTTAGCGCCTTTATTTTTTAATTGGTGCGATAAAGAGCGGGCGTCTTTTATAAAACAGCTGCCGCCGGCGAACAAGCTATCGTAAAATCCCCAATCGCCGATCCGGCTATCGGTTATTAAAACTTTCCTGATATTTTCAAACTGCAATCCGGAAAATTTTTCACAAACCCGACCGACCACGTCAAAACAATTAGCCAAACGGTTAAATAAAATATAATTGGCTAAGAGCTTAGCGGCCGCGGCCTCCAGCGGACTTACTTCAACATAACTGATATTTGAGGCTTCCATAAAACGGCTGTAAATATTTCTGAAAATGGCAAAATCTTCCTCGTTATCGGCTCCGACTACGACGCGGGGCGGCCTGATCGAGCCTTCAATCGCTTTGCCTTCAACTAAAAATTCAGGATTTGAGCCCACGCCAAAATTTTTTACGCCTAAAGCCTCCATAATTTCCTTAGTGCGGTTTACCATGTCAATCGGTACCGTGCTTTTATTGATTATTAAAATATACTGGCTTTGCGCGCCATTATTTCTTTTGGCTAAAATTTCGCCTAGAGTTTTAGCGGCCGCTTCATAAATTTCTAAGTTGGTTTCACCCGTGTCGTTTCGTTCCGGAGTGGGCAGGCACATAAACACCGCTTCGGCCAAATCAATAAATTTTTCCGCCTCGTCTAAATTAAAAGTGAACTTAATCCTGGCTTGATTTCTTATAAGTAAATCGCCCAAGCCTTTTTCAAATAAATAAGCTTCTATTTTATCTTTATCTTTAGAAGATAAGCTATCAACCAGCTCTTGATTAATGTCATAAACCAAAACTTCATGCCCGCTGTCCGCGCTGACCGCGGCCGAGCAAGCGCCTACATAACCTCCGCCAAAATATAAAATTTTCATAAATTTTATTAAACTCAAAAACGCTAAGTTTTAGCTACTTAGCCAATAGTTGATTTATCCTTAACTATAAGTTATTATTAAATAAAATAAGCTTAAAGTCAACCCTAATTCATGAAAAAAATACTCTATTTTATCACTCAATCGGAATTTGGCGGCGCCCAGCGCTATGTATTTGATTTGGCTAACAATTTAAAAACAGATTTTCAGGTAGCCGTGGCAATCGGCGAACAAGGGAATAATGGAAAATTAGCCAAAATAATGCAAAAAAATAATATTAAATTCTTTGTTGTGCCTCGCCTAAAACGTAATATCTCCCCGCTTAACGACGCCCTGGCTTTATTAGAAACAATAAAACTGATTAAAAATTATCAGCCGGACGTAATTCATCTTAATAGAACAAAAATTTCTATTTTAGGATCATTGGCCGCTTGGCTTGTCTCGCGCTCTTCGCTCCGCGTCGTTTACACGGTTCACGGCTGGGTCTTTAACGAGCCTTTGTCCGCTTGGCTAAAATATTTCTATATTGGCGCGGAAAAATTTACCGCCAAATTTAAAGATAAAATAATCTGCGTTTCCGAATACGATAAGCTGGTCGCGCTAAAGCATAAAATCGCACCGGCAAAAAAATTAGTCACTATTCATAATGGACTCGCTTTACGTCATTCCTGGCTTAACCAGGAATCCAGCATTCAAAAGCTCGAACAAATTTCTGGATCCCGGATTAAGTCCGGGATGACGAATAATATTGTTATCGGCTCAATCGGCAATTTATATAAAACCAAAGGCTACGAATATCTAATTGAAGCCGCTAACATACTAATTAATAAAAATAAACTGCTTTTAACGTTTATAATTATCGGCGACGGCGATGAAAGAAAAAAATTAAAAGATTTGATTAAAAAATATGGTTTGGAAAATAATTTTATTTTAGCCGGCCGGATCGACGAGGCGGCGAAATTACTCAAGGCTTTTGATATTTATGTTTGCTCCTCGGTTAAAGAAGGCCTGCCCTACTCTATCTTAGAAGCTATGTCCGCCAGCCTGCC
>JACQYU010000031.1:9775-19474 GCA_016208065.1 Candidatus Falkowiibacteriota bacterium
CAGCACTGATGTCGGCGGCATCCCGGAAATGATCGAAGACAAAAAAACCGGCTTATTAGTTAAGCCGGCCGACGCGCTTACCTTAGCGGATAACATTAAATTATTAATGGAAAATAAAATTTTACGATTAAAACTATCCGGAAACTCCCAGAAAAAAGTAAAAACTGAATTTAGCCTTAAAAAAATGATTGAAGAAACCAAAAAAAATTATGTTTAATTTATTCTCCTAACTTTTTAATAAACTCTTCGGCCGCGGATCTAAGCGATGGGTCAATCTCCGCGGCTTTTTTAGCCGCCTCAATGGCGCCGGCTTTATCGCCGTTTTTCTCATAAATCAAAGAAAGATTGACTAAAATTTCTACGTTTCCCGGCTCTAAATCGGCCCATCTTATGTATAAAGGCAATAAACGCGCATAATCATTTTTCTCCAAATAATGATTAATGGAAATTTTTATAAGCTCGGCGGGATTTAAATAGCCCGCGCCGCCAAGGTCAAGGCATCTATCCAAGGCCTTGTAGCCTTCAACTTCTTCTTTAAAATAAATTTCCACCTTTGCCAGATAGCAGACTGATTCGGGATATTTGTCATTCAAACTAACCGCGTATTTCAAAGTTTTTATGGCATTGTCTTTGTCATTTCTGCCTATATATATCTGGGCTTTGGAGAAATAAATCGTTACGCGCCCCGGACTGGACTTTATAGATTCATCAATCGCTTCCAAGGCGCGGTTGGAATAAAAATAAAATTTATTTTCGTTATCCTGATTAACGAAAGCGGCCGTGTTTAAAATCTGCGCCAGCTGCATTTGCATCATGCTATCAGCCGGATTTAAAGCTACGTTGGCTTCAGCCAAGCTTACGGCATAATCGGCTATTTCTTTAGCCGTTGCTTTATCCATCGCGAGTAAAGCCTCCTGCCGGCCGTTAATCGCGTTAACTAAGCTAGCGCGGCTATCGCGATCTAAAGGTGTATTTAAATTTAAAGCTTTTTTATATTCATTAACCGCGCTAATAATATCGCCTTGGGCTAATTTAATTTGTCCGTTAATCGTACCGCTTAGCATTCCAAAAACCTTAATATTATATTGGTAAACGACGGATAAAATAACTAAGCCGGCTATAATTAAAATTGCCAACTCTTTATTAGCCAGGCCTGCTTCGCCGGCGGCAAATTCTTCTTCCTCCTCATCGCTTCCTTCAATCAGCCAATAAACATAGCCTAAAGCCAGCATTAAGCAAATATAAGTTACCAGCGAATCAAACACGGCTAAGTTTTGAATAAAATAAGCCACAAACAAACAAACCAACAGGATGAATTCATTGGTGGAAATTCTGCCTTGGCGCTTGCCTTTTAATAAATAATAAAATACGGCCGCTAATATGGAAAAATAAGACAGCAAGCCGAGCAGGCCGGCGGTTGAAGCAATGTCCACTAAATTATTATGCGCCCGATCAAAATAAGTTTCAGCGTTGGTGTAATTATAAAATTTCGGATCAAAATATTTATCAAAAGTAATGGCGTAGTTGCCGTAGCCGGTGCCCAGAATCGGCTGATTTGGAAAATCTTTTAAAGCCGCTTTCCAAGAAATTAGCCTGGTCTGGAAAGTAACTTGGCTTGAAGAAATTTGCGCGATGGTTGTTAAAACTGAATTATTGGCCACTAAGCCGCTATTGGGAAATAAAAATATTAAAGAAACTAAGATAATCGCCGAAACGCCAATAACCAAACTGTAAATTTTTATTTTTTTGCTCCGGCTATATAAAGCATGCAAAATAAAAAACAATAAAAAGCTCACGCCCAAGCCGACGTAAGCGCCTCGAGTATGCGTAACTTTCATGACTAAGAGCATTATTAAAGCAACCAGCAAATAAAGCGCGCTTATCAGCCAATCTTGATGTTTTATTTTTTCTTCGCCGTGGCGGCGAAAAAATAATATTAAAGCGAAATAAAAATTAAAAATGGCATAGCCGGAAACATAAGCCGTATTGCCGATCGT
Organism: Candidatus Falkowiibacteriota bacterium; assembly: GCA_016208065.1. Classification (GTDB taxonomy): domain Bacteria; phylum Patescibacteriota; class Patescibacteriia; order Patescibacteriales; family GWC2-42-12; genus JACPHD01. Next base: position 11,773 of record JACQYU010000031.1, read on the forward strand.
ACTATAAGGAATCTTAAATAGGCTATAAAGGCAAACCCCGGTTCCGGCGATTACCGAGGCTATTAATAAATTACGCCAATCTTCCCACCGCCGGAAAACCGTAATAATTATCAAATAAAATAAAAAGAAATGGACGATATGAAACCAGCCTAGCATTCTTTCAATATCTCCCCAAAAACTTAAATTAAAATCAACTCCAAAAATTGAAGAAACGAGCAAAGCGCTGAAAAACGCGGCAAAACCAAAACTAATCCAGGATTTTTTAGGCCGAACTTCGGGATATTTTATAATCAGCGCCAGCCAAACCACGGTTAAAAGTTCAATCAAGATATTAAAAAAAATCTGCTTGGAGGTTATGTAGGGAAAAAGCAGATTGGTAAATACCAAAAAAACCGAAATAAAACTTAAATATGCTCCGATTTTTAGGGTGTTTAAATAAATTTTTAAAGTCATAACTTTATCTTTTATTATATGCTTGATAAAGCATATTGACGAATTCTTCGCTGTCCTTAAGGCTGTCCGGCGATTTAGCGCTTACAATATTTATTTGCTCAATCGCTTCGTCGTATTTATTGGTTAAATAATAAATTTTGGCCAAATCCAGATGATAATCATATCTATCGATCTCTTCTAAAAAAAGCCGATAATAATACGGAATCGCTTCCTCGTACCTTTTTTGGCCTAAAAGATAGATTATAATTTTTTTAGATCCGCTATAATCATAAAAGCCATACTGCTCAATCGCCTGCCGGTATAATTCCTCCGCCTTGGCCGGATCGTCTTTGGCTAATTCGCTCATTAACATGATTTTAGCGCCACCGTAATTTGGCACCCTGCTTATCAAGTCATATAATACTGCCCGAGCTTTTTCTTTTTCTCCTTTTTGGGCGTATAAATTATATAATAAATAAAATGGCTCGATTCTGGTCGGGCTTAATCTAATTGATTCTTTGAATAGATTTTCGGCCCGGTCAAGCTCTTTTAAATCTTTGTAATTATTAAGTATAAACTGGCCCAGATACATTTTCGTTTTTATGTCCAAGGGAAAATTATTTGAAACAACCATTAATTTTTCCCGAGCCAGTTCGTTAAACTGCTCTTTGGTTTGGGCGTTGGCTTCGCCCTGAGTTTCTAGAACTTCCAGCATCTTATTAAGCTGAACTACGGTTTCAATACTGCCCAATTTATAATTCAGCGCGTATTTAAAATTTTCATAAGAGCGGAAAGTATCGGCTAAAATATAATAATAACCGATATAAAGGCTGCGGTTGATTTTATACGGCAAATAAACCAGCTTATAAAAAACAAAAATATTAATAATTATCAAGGCGATAAAAGCGTAGTTAAACCGCTTATGGTCCGGCTGGGTGGTTATATTTTTTTCTTCAGCCGCCTCCCTCTCCCTGAAGCCGATTAAAGCGATCAAGAAAAAATATAAAAATGAAGTATTGATAGTATCAAAGACGAAAAAATTATGGATGCTATAACCGATTAGCAATCCGGTTAAAACCGCGAATTGCCAATAATCTTCCCGCCTGATTTTAAATAACAGATAAAATAAATAAAATAAAATGGCTAAATAAGCGATCAGGCCGACTATCCCGCCGGCAACAAGCTGGTCTATGTAAACATTATGGGTGCGGTCAAACCAATTTTCCGAAATATCCGGCGCGTAATATTTATTATAAATAATTTCAAAATTTTCCATGCCTACGCCAAGCCAGGGATGAAGCTTAAAATCGCGCAAAGCCATTCGCCAAACTGTTAAACGATTTTTGATGTTGGCGTCGGCGATGGATATCGTGGCCATTCTCTTGATGAAAGAGACGCCGGAGTCAGCGAATTTATCCCTAAAAATAAAAAAGCCGGTTGACAAAACAATTAAAGTTATAATAACAACTATTGAATATTTTCTTATCTTGCCGGTCAAAAAAACAGCGTTAAGCAAAACAAAAGCCAGCGCGCCGAAAATTAAGCCTAAAATCGCGCCTCTGGTAGAAGTTAAAAATAAAACTATAATGTTTAATCCGGTCGCCGCCAGCGCGAAATATTTATAATTCGCCCTGGCTTCATTAAAATAATAATAAATGCCTAAGCCAACGGCCATAAGCAGATAACCGGCTAAAAAGGCCGCATTGCCGATAGTAGAGGTAACGCGGTTAATGCCAGCTTCAAACACCGGTAGAATATTGAATCTCTGGCCTAAGCCGTAAAGAGAAACCAGCAAACTGGAAATTAAAATCAGCCTGACATAAAACAGCCAATCGGTTTTTTCCCTAAAAAATATCTGCAGTAAAAATAAATAAACCGCTAAATAAATCAAACTGATAACGCCTTCCATTCTTTCAAAGTCCGACCAAAAACTTCTATAAAAACCATAGCCGAAAATCGCGGCTATCAACTGAATAAATAAAAAAATTAATACTAAAATAAGCCCGGCGCTTAAGCGCGGCCTATATTTTTTAAAATTTATAGCCAAAAGCAAAAAATATAAAGAAAGCGCCGATTGCATTAATAAGCGGAAAAAAACGGTTCGAGTAATAATAAACGGAAAATAAAAACCCTCAATAAAAATCAAGGCCAAAAAAGGTACGGCATAAAGCAATATTTTTGCGTATTTTTCAAGTTTATTTTCAAGCATACGATAGGCTGTCATTGCGAACCCCGCATTCGCGTGGTGAAGTCAATCGCTACGCCAGATCCGGCGTAGCCATGACACTAATAATTACTTCTTTATATTTTCTATTTTCTTCTCAAGCGCGGCTTTATTGGCCGGCTGCTTCACTATTAATTGTTCATAAATTTCAATAGCTTGATCATATTTGTTTTGTAAAATCAGCCATTCGGCATAAGCGTTTAAAACTAAGCTATCGCTTTCCATGCTTTCTTTTATAGCTTCTAGTCCTGATTTATAAGTTGCTTCAACTTTCACGCCGTCGTTAACCGCCTTATAATAATCAGCTAATTTTACATAACTTTCCGGGATATATTTATTTAATTCAACGGCTTTTTTATAAGCCGTTTCCGCGCTTTTAAGCGCTTTCATTTTTAATAAAACGTCCGCGAAATTCTGCCAAGAAATTCTAGCTTGGTTTTCTAATTTTAAAGACTCTAAATAGGCGTTATAAGACTCGCGGTAATTGCCTAAATATTTTTGGTAAACCGCCAAATTATTATAATCGGCCAGCCGATCGTCTTTTTCGGTTTTAACCGCCAAGTCCGCTTGAATTTCTTTTATTTTATTTTCAAATTGCGTTCGCGCTTCCAAGCTAAGCTGGATAGCTTCCGACCAGACTAAGCTTTTTTCATCATCAAGCATAATAAAGCCGGTATCAAAAGCTATTTTTTCTTTTTGTTTTTCTTTATTGTTTTCAGTATTTTTTCCATAATACCAAAAACCGCCGGCCGCGATTATTAAAACCAAGCAAGCGATAATTATAATTTTATATTTTTTCATAAATTTATTTTTGTCATTGCGGCCTACGAGCCGCAATCCAGGGGCTAATCTCACAAATTATATTTCATTAAATAAATCTTGCCAGGTCGGATTACCTTTTTCAATTAATTGTATTTTCCAGTCTCTTTTCCAATTTTTAAGCTGTTTTTCTCGGCTAATTGCTCCGTAAGCATGGCCATAAATTTCATAATATACTAATTTTTCTATTTTATATTTTTTAGTAAATCCGCCATACATTCCTTTTTTATGCTTATCTATTCTGTCTGCTAAATTAGAAGTTATGCCTATGTATAATGTGCCGTTTCTTTTGCTAGCCAATATATAGACATAATATTGTTTTTCCTCCTTCATAATAATATTCTTGTTCTAACCATTAACTCCTGGATTGCGGGTCAAGCCCGCAATGACGGCTAATAAATTACTTCATCGTTACTACTCCCCACAATGACAAAACAAAAAATAACAAACAAAAAATCACTAAACTAACTTCAATTATAGTAACTTTTTTAATAAAAAGCAACCCCGCCCAAATTTATTAAATTTGGGCGGGGCGCCTTTTGTATATCTGAATTCAACTATTGCTTAGAAGCTCTGGGAAGTGGTCATGTCCTTTAACAAGAAGCCGTTGGTCCAGTCAGATGTAGCGGTCGTATGAGCGCTAGCTGATCTGTCTGACCAGATGTTGCCTTCAGCGGCAGCATAGCCGCCGTCAGCGCCAGCCGTAAAGGCGTTGGTAGTCGCGCCTACGCTAGCATCTTGTTTGAACGAAACCGAGATGGAATCGCCAGAATCGCCAAAGCCGGTTACCGTGCCTCTGACTTCGTAAATCTTAGCGGTGGTACCGATAGTCAAGACATTATTGTCTGTACCGCTGCCCGCTTGGGCCGTACCATCCAATAAGCTTACGTTGCCGCTTGAAGCATTCGCGGTTGGGTCAACCGGAGTGGTGGTTAACTGGTTTGAAGCATTCGGATCATACAAATACATCTGCGTCACATCACAGCCGCTGGTTACAACGTTAAAGGCCAGCTGTTTGATGTCAATATTACCGGCGCTGTCAGCCACAACCGAGAACCTGAACAACTTGGTGGTCGGCGTAGTGCCGGCATCAAGTATGGCAAAGGTCGGTTTGCTCTTTCTATTATAGAATGAGTTGCCGGTTAAATCGGCTGAACCAACCGTGGTCGCGGAAGTACCGGAATCTCCGGTAGCGTTAAAGCCTTCATTCCAATCTAAGCTAACCTGTCCGGTAGCGCCTGAACGGCCGTTTGAGGAAAGGCTGGTCATATCAACATAAACGTCGACTGACGCATCTCCGTTAGCCGGCACGTACAAAGTCAAACCGGTAAAGGTTGCGGTCGCATTGGCTAAGGCCGCGCTGGCGGTAAATACTTGAGTTGATGTCTGATCTACGCCAGCTTTATTCTTGTATTTTACCGATACAGCGGCGGTCGTGGTAGCAAAGTTGTTTGAAACTTTAAGCTTCAATTTATCAATGGTAAAGCCTTCGTTCGCCGCGCTGAAAGTATACTGCGCCATGTAATTACCGGTTGAGCCGGCTAAAACGATAGCCGCGTCAGGCATACTGCCGTTAGTGGCGGTTAAGGTGCCTGAACCGATAGTTATGGTCTGGATAGGAGCGTTGGTAGCGGAGACTGATTTGCTGGTGCTTAAACCGGAGCCATCAGCATCAGCTTCGGCAATCCAAGTACCGATATTAGCGCCTGATTTTATGTCGCCATATAAATCAATTACTTTACCGGCTGAAGCCGCTAAATTAAAGTTGACGCTATAGGAATTGGAAGTTGATAAGCTGGATTTCGCGTCGCCCAGCATCAAACCGGTGACATGATCCTTTATATACATTCTGGTAAGTGTGGATGAGCTGTATTCAACGGCGTCCAAATTAATGGTTATTGAGTTTACCGTTACGCCCTCGGCCGCACCGGCGCTAACCAAGAATGAACCTAACTTAGCATCATTGGTTCCGGCCACTACGGTCTGATCGCCAAAGCCTGAATACTTGCTTACATTAATCGCGCCTGAAGTGATATTTAAGGTATAACCAGCAGTATCGGTAGCAGGCCTTGATAGCGTGTTCAAAGATGTCATGCTCTGGACATTTGTGGAACCGGCGCCGACAGTAATCGCGACTGTTTCTCCGCCGGAATAGCTGGTAGAAGTAGTGGATTTAATGTCGCCAATAATTTTAACTTTGGCAGTAGTTCCGGCTTTAACTATAAAAGTTGAACCGAAAGTAAAGTTAACGTCAGCGGCTTGAGTCAAATTTTTGGTAGTGCCAACCTGAACATCATCAACTTTAACCACGCCATTTAATATACCGCCGCGAGCAGTGGTGACAGTGCCGGCTATAGTAGCCATAACATCTAAATTCTGAACTTTGATATCTTCGCCCGAAGCTGTGAAATCAAAGATGGCTAAAGTAACTCCGGTCGCGTCAACCGCTACATCGGTATTTGGAGAAGTTGTCGCTCGGCTGATAGTTAAATCGCCGGCGGCAATTGTCCAGCTGCAGCTTGAAGCCGGTTTAATAACCGTGAAAGTGCCTGCCGCGTAAGGTTCAACATAAACATTATAGCTGGCATCTTTAACGATTACGTCCTGCTGGTTCTGGAACGAAAGATAAACAGTTCTGGTTGAACCGCTAACTATATCAGCTCTGACGCTGATGGTTTTTGAACTGCCTTTAGGAATTACCAATGGATTGGCTGATAAATCAAAAGTGATTATATTGCCCGATTCCATGGCGGCTACGGTTGAACCGAACTGCGAACCGGAAATCTGCAGTTTGAAATTCTTTAAATCACCGATCTGGATTGAACCAACCGCGGTCATTTTCAGTTTTTCAACTTTTAATTCCTGGTTGGTGCTTTGTAAGGTAAAGCGCCAAACCTCCTGGTCAAGAGCCGGGCTAAGTGAAGTAGCGGCGGCGGCAGGAATGTTATATGAACCGGAAGTAAAGGTTAATTTGCCCAAATCAGTAGCATTGGCGGTTGACATCAAATTGCCGCTCATCGGGAAAGAACCGCTTACGGCAGCGCCGTTAGTGGTTACGTCCGTAGCCGCAGCTAAATTAAAGCCAATGGTCTTGCCTGAAGTGGCCGCGTAATACATATCGCCAACCAAAGTAATGGTCTTGGTTGTGCCTTTGGTAACGGTAAACAAGCCTGAAGCATTGTTAAAGGTTACATAGTTTGAAGAAATGCCTGAACCATCGGTTAATCTGGTGGCTCCATCATATAGATAGAGATTATCCAAATCGGTGTCCGCGGAAATGCCGGCCCTCTTAAACTTAATATTCTTAACCACTACATCGCCGTCGGCGGAAGCGGTAAAGTTAACTTTAACAAATGGAACATTGGCTTGGCCGTTGCCGGTTGTCGCGGTAGTATCGGTAATTACGGTGGCCGAAGCCGGGGTGTCCGAAGCCAAAGCCACGGTTAAACCCGTACCCGCGTTAGCCGTTCCGCCCGCGCCTGACGAAGTGTCAGTTAAGGTACCGACAGCAGCCGCGATAGCAGTGCCTTCGGTTGGTTTAGTCAGGGTTGAAGTAATAACATCAGCCCATTTAAATCTGTTGGCCGTAAAGGCTGATTCAGTGGCAATCTTTGAAGCAGTACCGTCAGCATTGATGTAATATACATCGGCTGAAGTGCCAAACTTCACTAAACTGCCCTGAGGATAAGCTGTAGCGCTGACTACGCTGGTGCTAATCTTATAATTGGTAAAGAAAGCATCAGACACGTCAATAATTCTCTTATTCCACATGCTGCCATATAAAGCCATTGCTGTAGCTTCATCGGGAATGGCTAATAAATTACCATTCGCAATTACAGCGTAGACTTTCGGATTAGTAGTGATTTTAACTAATTTAGTGCCTGGTCTAACAGTAACGTTAGCTCCTAGAGGATATGACTCTAACTCGCTTTGAGGAATAGTCACAACTCCGGAGAAATCACTGTACCAAGAAAAATAAGTTGACTCATTAGGGAAAACATATCTTTTACCATCAGCGGCCAAGTAATAAACGGATGAAAGTCCGCTCATCTTGATTAAGTCACCGGCTGAAGCGGCAGCGTTGGTCTCTGGGACCACGACTACGCTCATTGATAGAACGGTGACGAAAATTACGCCTGCGGCAAAGATTTTCTTAAATCTTTCCATAGAAAATTTGTCCTTTACTCCCACACCTAAAAGTGTGGGAGCTTTCTCGCTTTTTAAATT
>JACQYU010000031.1:19481-20962 GCA_016208065.1 Candidatus Falkowiibacteriota bacterium
GTTGATTAATTAATTTTTGGTAAAACTTCCCGCGTCGCGAGATCGACCTTTTTAGTTTTACCGCAATCCGCTTAATGCGGATTAGAGGATTCACCTTTTTTAGATAAACCTTCTATTCCGTATTAATAATTCTCAATTTTCAATTTTCAAACAATTTACAATGATATAATTTTTAATGAATCAATTTGGAAATTGAAACATTAAATCATTGTTTAGAAATTAGAAATTAAAAATTGAAAATTACTGCGTGCTCGTGGCCGTTTCGCTCACGCCTTTAACCTCGCCCTTTTCCGAATTTTCAGGCTCTTGATTAATAATTTGTTTTACTTCTTCTATTTTATTAATCGTGCCATCGTAATTTTTTTCATCAAACATTTTTTCAGCTTCCTCTAAAACTTTATCCGGACTACTTAAATTTTCCTTAGTGGTTGTGGCGATCGGGCCTGGTTGGGCTTGCGCTTCAACCGCCGGCTTAACCTGCTCGGAAATTTCCATTCTTTGGTTATTCTTGCCTAAATTAGCGCCGAAAACTTCCAACTCCTCTTCTTTTTTATTGCTTTGATTTTCGGATTTTTTAATAGTAATAAGCCTATTTCTGACCTGGCTGATTTCTTTTCTAAAATTTTGCGATAATTGTTCCACTTTCTCGTCTTTTTTCTTTTCAGATTCTTTAGACTCTTCTAGAACCTGGGTTATTTCTTTGGCTCGATTAGTAGCAAATTCCAAGCCTAATTTAGCTTTTTCTTTTTCATTAAAAGTCATGGCTAGCTGGGCCTTCTCGCTTATAATCTTGGCAATATATAATGAGTCGCCTGGTTTGGAATTTTTTGAAACATAAACACCGCCGATGCCGGTTACTAAAATCAGCACGCTGGTTAAAAATGTCAGCCAAACCGGCTTAGCCATGTCAATAAAAATCTTTCCCGGCATAAGGCTATCCCAAATCGCTTTTAAATTTGATTCCGGTTCATTAACCGCGGCTCCGGCGGAAATTTGGCTATATAAAACCTCCCGATAATTCTTTTTAAAATTATCATCGGGTTTAACGGTTTTTAAATTATTTAATTTTTGAAGCAAGTCTTTATCGTTCATAATAATAATTTGTCATCTATTTATTTTTTCCTCATTCTCTAAAAGCTCTCTTAAAGCTTTTAGCGCTCGAAAAATTAAGACTCTAACGTTGCCTTTTGACTTATCTAAAATCTCGGCAACTTCTTTGATTGAAAGTTCATTGACGAAGCGCAAAATTATTACCTCGCGATACTCGTCTTTTAATTCCGGCAATTTAGTCTCTAAGACTAAAAGATCGGTTTTTAATTCCATAACGCGAGAGGCGCTTTGCTTCTCGTCAATAACTTCAATCCCATTATCACCGTCTAAACTTACGATTTCTTTGTCTTTATTTTTTCGGTAATGATCAATGATTAAATTTCTGGCAATTTTATAAAACAAAGCTTTTAAGGTTTTATGGTCTTTCAAGG
>JACQYU010000044.1 GCA_016208065.1 Candidatus Falkowiibacteriota bacterium
AAAAAAAAAAAAAAACAGCTAAAACAATCAAGCAGGTAGCTAAAACAAAAATCATATTTAGAGTATCATGTCTAAATAAATTTCCAATATTGGTTAAAGTGCGGCCGCTAAATACTCCGGTAGAAAAAATTCTTTGCCAAGCCGGAAATAATGCCTGGCTCGGGCTCGCGCCGGCGTTATTAAATAAAATTTCAAATTCTCCGCCGTTGCCTAAGAGCGCGGCAAAAATGCCAAACCACCAAAGATATTTGTTGCGCCAGGTTAATACCCAGGCTTGTTTTAAAATATTTCTATAAAATGGCATAAGATCCTCCTTTCGCCGCTTAAAGCGAAATTTAATTATTAATATTTATATTATACCACAAAAATATATTAATAAACAACGCCTTATGATAAAGACTTAAGTCTAAAAAATTATTCTTCTTTTTTCTTCTCCCCAACGATTTTTTCAAATTCTTCTTTTTCTAAAGTTTCTTTGGCTATGAGTTCAGCCACGACTTTTTCTAAAAATTCATGCTTAATTTTAATCAAGCCTTTGGCTTGATGCACGGCCTTATCAATAAAGTTGGATATTTCTTTATCAATTTGCTCAGCTACCTTTTCGCTATAATCACGCTGTTCATGAATTTCCCGTCCCAAGAATATCATCTCGTCTTTTTCGCCGAAAGTGCGCGGGCCCAAAGATTCGCTCATGCCGAAATCGGTAATTAATTTTCTGGCTAATCCGGTGGCGCGCCTTAAATCAGAAGTAGCGCCGGTAGTAACTTCGCCGAAAATCTCCTGCTCGGTGACATAGCCGGCGAGCAGTATGGCGATTTCTTCAACGTATTCGGTCTTTGAATACATATGTTTATCTTCCAGCGGTATTTTTAAAGTGTAGCCGCCGGCTTGGCCGCGGGCGATAATAGAAACTTTTTGCACCGGATCGCTACGGGGCAAAAAATGCGCTACGATAGCGTGGCCGGCCTCATGATAGGCGGTTATCTTTTTTTCTTTATCCGATAAAATTCTTGATTTTCTTTCCGGCCCGAGCATTACTTTTTCAATCGAAGAAAAAATTTCTTCCAAATCAATTATTTTTTTATTTTTCATGGCTGCCAAAATAGCGGCTTCGTTTAAAAGATTGGCTAGATCGGCGCCGGTAAAACCCGGGGTTCTTTCGGCCACGCGCTTTAAACTTACTTCTTTGCCTAACGGTTTTTTCTTGGAGTGAACCTTTAAAATGGCTTCGCGGTCGGCGAGGTCGGGTTCGTCCAAAATAACCCGGCGGTCAAAACGCCCGGGCCTAAGCAGCGCCGGGTCTAGAACGTCGGGGCGATTAGTGGCCGCGATAACAATAACATTAGCGTTGGGATCAAAACCGTCCATTTCCACTAAAATTTGGTTTAAAGTCTGCTCGCGTTCATCGTGCGATCCGCCGAGTCCGGCGCCACGCCGGCGGCCGACCGCGTCAATTTCATCAATAAAAATTATGCATGGCGCGCCTTTTTTAGCTTTACGAAATAAATCTCTAACGCGGGAAGCCCCGACACCCACGAACATTTCAACGAACTCGGAGCCGGAAATGGAAAAAAACGGCACGCCAGCCTCGCCCGCGACTGCGCGAGCTAGCAATGTTTTACCCGTGCCCGGAGAACCTAAAAGCAAAACTCCACGCGGCGTGCGCGCTCCCAATTCGGAAAATTTTTGAGGATTTCTTAAAAATTCAACAACTTCAGATAGCTCTTCCTTAGCCTCCTTGGCCCCGGCCACATCCTTAAAAGTTACCTTGCCTTTAAATTCTCGGCCGGTTTCCCTGGCTTGGGACTGGCCAAACATCATAGCTTTGGAGTTAGCGCCCTGAACCGAGCGCATCATAAAATAAATAAAAACGCTGATTAAAAGGAAAGGGATTAAAAAAGGCAAAATCGTGGCCAGCCAATAATCCAAACCTTGATTATCTTGGACTTCAACCAGCAAGCCGCTTAATTTATTCGGGTCAACATTATAATTTTTAACAATCTGCGAAAAAGTATCACCAGCTTCTTTTTTAACCACTTCGCTTTTTCCGTCTTTTAAGGTCGCTCTTATTTCATTGCCCACAATAATAATTTTGGCAACTGCTTGGCTGTTTATCTGGCTGATTAAAGTTTCCACCCCAACCTGCTCATTTTTTTGGCCGTTGCCGCCGAACAAGCTAAAAAGAGCGGCAATCAGCAAAAATACCGTAAAAAATATTAAAAAGTTCTTAATTAAATTTTTCATTTATTTTATTCTTATAATTTATAAATTAACTATAAGATTATATTACATTTATCCTTATTTGGCAATCAAGCGGAAAACTTATCCCGAAAAAAATTATTTAGATCTTTAATCTTAACCCTGGTTTGTTCCATGGTATCGCGGTCGCGCACGGTTGCATCGCCTTTTTCCAAAGAATCAAAATCAACGGTTAGACAATACGGCGTGCCGATTTCATCCTGCCGGCGGTAGCGCTTGCCGATGTTGCCGTTATCGTCAAACTCGCACATATAATTCTTTGCCAGCTCCAAATATAATTCTCTGGCTTTATTTACCAGCTCCGGCCTGTTTCTTAGCAGAGGGAAAATCGCCACTTTTACCGGCGCCAAATTATTTTTAAATTTCATTACCAAGCGTGTTTCTTCTCCAACTTTTTCTTCATTAAAAGCCGAGAGTATGACCGCTAAAGCCATCCGATCGACTCCTAGGCTTGGCTCAATCACATGCGGAATAAATTCTTCTTGTGTTTCCGGATCTCTAAATTTTAAATTATGATTTTTCAGATCAAAATCCGTCCGGTAGGCCAATCCGAAAAGTTCTTTGCGGCCGAAAGGAAAATCGAATTCCGTGTCTACGGTCTTTTTGGAATAATGCGCCAATTCTTCTTTTTTAATATTATGAAAAAATAATCTTTTTGAGTCGACTCCGATTTCGTCCATCCACTTCTTAAAATCTTCCAGCCAGCCGTCGAATTTTTCTTCCCAGTTTGTTTTTTCCGGATTAAAAAAATATTCAATTTCCATTTGTTCAAACTCGCGCGTGCGGAAAATAAAATTGCCGGGAGTAATTTCATTGCGAAAAGCTTTGCCAATCTGCGCCACGCCAAAAGGCAGCTTCCGCCGCGTTGTGTCCAAAATATTTTTAAAATTTACAAAAATTCCTTGGGCGGTTTCGGGGCGAAAATATGTTTCGGCTGATTTATCTTCCGTCGATCCTAAAAAAGTTTTCATCAATCCGCTAAAAGGGCGCGGCTCGGTAAGCTCGCCCTTGCATTCCGGGCAATCTTTGCCAATATCATCGGCCCGGTATCTTTTATGGCATTTTTTGCATTCCACTAGCGGATCTTTAAATTCCTTGAGATGACCGCTGGCCTCCCAGGTTTTAGGATTCATAATAATCGCCGCGTCCAACCCGACTATATCTTCGCGCTTTTGCACAAAAGTTTTCCAGAAGTATTGTTTAATATTATTTTTAAGCTCTACTCCATAAGGCCCATAATCCCAAGAGTTGGCTAAACCGCCGTAAATTTCCGAAGATGGATAAACAAATCCCCGCCGCTTACAGAGCGAAACGATTTTTTCTAAAGTCGCCTGATCTTTTTTATTGGCCATATTTTTAATTTATCAAATAAAACATAACTTAATTCATTATAGCATTTTTTCATATCCTGGGTCTATTTCAAAAACGCCCTTAAAAATTAGGGGCGTTTTTAAAATTTATTTTTCTTTCTTCTTTTTCGCCGGTTTGTCCATTTTTTCTTCTGTATCCTCAGTTTTCTCTTTCTTCGCCTTCTTGATTTTAACTTTTTTTTCGCTTTCGTCTTTTTCTTCTTTCTTATTTTTTTTAAATTCGCTTTTAGGAGCGGGCTGCTCACGAATAAGCCAAACGGATTAACTTTAAGAATCGTGCCGGAAACCGCCTGTCCGACTTTATATTTAGTCTCCACATCATGCCAAGGATCGGTTAAAAGCTTTTTGGCCGATAAAAATATTTTCGAGCCTTCAATGGAAATTATTTCGGCCTTAACTTTATCACCGACTTTAAATAAATCCGACGGATCGTCAATGCGCTGCCAAGCCAGTTCGGAAATATGGATTAAACCTTCCAAATTTTCGCCGAAACTTACGAAAACCCCAAAATCTGTTAAAGCTGTAATCGCGCCTAGAACCTCGCTGCCGACTTTATATTTGGAAATTATATCTTTTTGCTTTTCTTGCCAAGCTTCTTTCTCGCTAACAATTAATTTTTCGTCCTTCTCGTCCAAGGTCATAACTTTAACTTCAAAATCGGTTCCGACAAAAGATTTTAACTTGTCTAAAATCCTGCCCTTATCGCCGCCGTTAACTCGCGGATAATTTTCCGGAGCTAATTGCGAAACCGGCAAAAATCCCTGAATTTGGCCATAGCTTACGAGCAAGCCGCCTTTATTGGCGTCCTGAACCCTAAATTTCAATATTTTTCTATTCTCATAAGCGTCAAATAAAGCGCTCCAAGCTTTTTGCTGGCCCGCGCTCCTAAATGACAATTCCAAGTCTCCATTTTCATTTTCCTCTTCAACTACGGTAGCTTCAACTTCGTCGCCGGGTTTTAAATTAGCGTATTCCTCGGCTTCAAAATAAAGCTCTCGGCCGCGCACCACGCCGGTGGCAATGCCGTTAATATCAAGCTTAACTTCGGCTTTTGAAGCGGATAAAACCGTACCGGTTATAATATCCCCGGCTTGAGGAATTTTCGCGTTTTCCGCGTCCAACATTTTTTGAAAATCATCGTTGGAAATATCGGCCTGGCCGTTGTTTAATTTATTTTCTTCTGCCATAAAATAAAAAAGATGACCTAACCTCTCTTTACGGAGAAGCCCTTTGGCCACCTTATGCCAAAGGTTTAATTAAAGGTGATTTTAAATTATTTTTATATTATACACTAAATAATAAAAAATGCAAACTCATCTAATTAATCTCAATATTCTTTTTAATTTCTAACAAATATTTTCCGCAATCATTGGTTTGGTTTTTATCCGCTGATTCAAAAACCAGCTTGCCGTATTTAGCCGATAAAACAACTTTAGCCTGATTTTCAAGCGCCTCGCCGGATTTTAAATAATAATGCCTGATTGCGCATTTTTTCTTGCCAGCCTCTTCAATAAACAAAACCAAATTTTTTGATCCTAAGGTCTTAAATTTATTGGGCAAAATAAATTCATAACCAGATATCACATTGCTTATTATTAAATCATTTTCGGTTACGGTTATGGCGTAAGGCGAAGCTTGATGAGAAATTTGCGAGCTTAGCCAGTCAACGCTTTCTTCGCGCATTAAAGCATACCAAATAGCGAAAATACCGGCGCCGGTCGCTAAAAATAACAAAACTATTTTAAGCGTATAATTTTTTTCTATCTTTGGCATAACTGAATTATACCTTATTTTTTTCAATGAAAACCCCCAGCTAAAACGCTGGGGGTTTCTTTTTGCTGGCTACGCCAGCTAAATCAGTTTGAGTTGCTCCAAATTTACTTGATGATGGTCTTGGTTTTTGACGTATTG